>NZ_CAWUDO010000029.1:0-86489 GCF_963920935.1 Nostoc sp. CCY 9925
GATGAACGAGTATCTGAGGTGGATGAACGAGTATCTGAGGTGGATGAACGAGTATTTGAGGTGGATGAACGAGTATCTGAGGTGGATGAACGAGTATCTGAGGTGGATGAACGAGTATCTGAGGGATTACCAACAAATAAATTATCCAATCTTGTGGGGTGGACATCTTGTCCGCCCTTCCTTATGGGCCAATACAGTTTAGTTAGTGCCAAAAACCTTAAGCTGCGTAGGTTGGGTTGAGGAACGAAACCCAACAAACCCCGGAAATGTTGGGTTTCACTTCAGTTCAACCCAACCTATAATTATCCTTAACTGAACCGTATTGCCTTATGGGCGGGCGAGACGCCCACCCCACAAGAAAAGTCGAGTGTTTTTTATTTGGAAACCTTTAATTATCCTCGTCCCTTAATTTCCAGTTACCGTCAAGCCTTTTGCGCCAATTGTTGATGGTTAAGGTAGAAATAATGACCTTTTTTGGCGATTAATTGATCGTGAGTACCGCTTTCGACTAGAATTCCCCGGTCTAAGACTAAAATCAGGTCAGCATGACGCACCGTAGAAAGACGATGAGCAATAATTAAACTTGTGCGTCCTTGAAGAATTTTTTTGAAGTTGTTCTGAATAATCCGCTCAGATTCAGCATCTAAGTGACTGGTTGCTTCATCTAATACTAAGAAAGAGGGATTTCCTAGCAAAGCACGAGCGATGGCTAAACGTTGGCGTTGTCCACCAGATAACATACCGCCACTTTCGCCAATTTGGGTTTCGTAGCCCATTGGCATTTGCTGAATAAATTCATCTGCCCCTGCTAAATGTGCTGCTTCAATTACCTCTTCTTGAGAGGCTTCTGGATGAGCAATACTGATGTTTTCGCGAATTGTACCGCCAAATAAAAATGTATCTTGGTCAACAACACCAATTTGAGAACGTAGCGATTGCAAGGAAATATTAGTTACATCTTGAGCGTCAATCAGCACTTTACCATCTGTCGGCGGGTATAGTCCCAAAATCAATTTTGAGAGAGTTGTTTTACCAGAACCGCTACGCCCTACGACTGCGACAGTTTGCTCAGCTTTGATTTCAAAACTGAGATTTTCTAATACGTTAATGTCGCTTTCTGGATGATAGCGAAAAGTTACATTATCAAAGATTACATGACCACGTAAACTACTTAAAGTCTGACGCGGTTGATATTGTAAATCCTCCTCTGGTTCTGCTTCCAAGACATCATTAATCCGCTCTGTGGAAATAATCACTTCTTGTAATTGATTCCAGAGCACAACCAGCCTTTGAAACGGTCTAATGATGTTGCCTAACAACATATTAAAGGCTACCAATTGTCCGATAGTCAGTTGATTTTGAATTACTTGCCATGCACCAAACCAAAGTAATCCTGTAGTTACCAGGGCTTCTATACCGGAACTAAAAATTTGTAGTTGATTACCAATTATCTGTCCGCTAAAAGTCTTTTTAATGACATTATTTAACAGTTCTTCCCAACGCCAGCGTACTGTTTGCTCAATTGCCATAGAGCGAACTGAGCGAATACCAGTGAGAGATTGAATTAAATAACTGTTCTCGTTGGCTGAGGCGTTAAAAACTTCGCGGCTGATGCGGCGCAAGAAAGGTGTAGCTATGAGCGCCAATAAGACAAACGGCGGTATAATTGCTAAGCTTAATAATGCCATTTGCCAACTATACCAAAACATCAATCCTACATAGATAAATACTGTTAGTAAATCCAAGCCGATAGAAAGTGCTTCTCCAGTTAGAAACCGTTGAATTTTTTGATTTTCTTGGACGCGAGAGACAATATCACCAACATAACGCGACTCAAAAAAAGCTAGGGGCAAGCGAAAAGTATGTTTAATAAAACCTACCATCAGCGATAATCCCAAGCGATTTGCTGTGTGGTCTAGTAGATATTGCCGTAGTCCAGTGATAGCAACCCGAAAAAAACTAAAAATTAGTAATCCTAAACCAACGGCATTTAAAGTTAAGGTACTACCTTGGACAATCACTCGGTCTAATAGTAACTGAGTAAATAAAGGTGTCACAAGTCCAAGTAACTGAATTAATACCGAAGCGATAAACACTTCTATCAATACTTGGGAGTGGGGTTTTACTAAATCAAAAAACTGCCAAAATGTTGTAACTGCTTCGTCGGTTTCTCGGAGTAAATCTGTGGGTTGTAATAACAAGGCATAACCAGTCCAACCCTTTTTAAATTCGCTATGGGTAAGGCTACGTTGACCAATGGCGGGGTCGCCAATAATCACGCGCTTTTTATTAATTTCATAGACAACAACATAGTGCTTACCTTCCCAGTGAGCGATCGCTGGTAGAGATTGTTGTGCTAATTTATCTAAACTAGCTTTTACCGGACGGGTAGCAAAGCCAATACTTTCTGCGGCTGCTGTTAAACCCCTCATTGATGCGCCACTGCGGCTAATGTTAGTTAAATCCCGTATGCGGTTGACATTAAAGCGCTTACCCCAATAGCGACTAATCATTACCAAGCAAGATGCACCACAGTCTGAGGCGCTTTGTTGTTCAAAGAACGGATAACGTTTGGTCAAACGTCCTAAAAAGTGCCCTGCCGTCACTGTTGGACTAGGAAAGTAGGCTCGTTGTCTATTTTGCTTTTGTTTCGGCTCAATGCTGGGAATTGGGTATTGAGGATTTGGCATTGGCGATTGGTTAAAACTTTCCCCACTCCCCACAGACGCGATTAATCCTGTCTCTACCGACTCCCGACTCTGAATTTCAACTTGACGTTCTTGAAAATCTATTAACTCTGCTAATTGTGACCAGTGTTGTACTGCTACTTGCCAATCAGCGTTACTCAAACTGTAAGCGATGGTGGGTTGAACTACTTGCCAACTTCCATTTTTTGGATTTAGGTAGATGTTTCCGGGTGTCAATCTTCGCCCATTAGAGTCTTGTATTTCTCCGCGATGGATTAACCATAGGTGATTATCTTTGATGAGGTTATTAATCGGAGAACCACTCTCTAAATCGTGACGATGAAATAGGGAGAATGCTTTAAATATCTCCTCCACAGAGCCATTGAGACTAATTAAGGAATTGCGACAACATAACAGCAGTAAATCCCAAGTTTCTGCACGTTTTAAAAGGCGATCGCCAATGCTAGGCAATGTAGAAATTACTTCTTCTAAAATTTCTCGTCTGATACAAAAAAGCTTTAAATTTACCGAAGCTCTAGCAACATAAGAACTGAATTTATGTTCTGGAAATAAAGTCAACTCGCCAAATGATGATCCAGAAAAAAGGGTAGTAATTAAGTTATTAGAGCTATCCAGCAGTCTAACTTTACCACTCAGAATGATATAAATTCCTGGCTCGGCTGTAGTTGCCTCCCAAAACTGCTTTGCTACTGGTGGTTCGATAATTTCCAGTACTCTGAGACATTTCTGAAGTACTTCATCTGACAGCGACTCACCCAAGTTTTGGGTGAGTTGTTCAGCTAAATATTGCCGAGAAAACGCTGATGGCATTTTCTATCCTCCCAAACTGTATTTGGTCATTAGTCATTAGTCATTAGTCATTGGTCATTAGTCAAATGACAAATGACTAATGACAGTTTAGTTATTAGACTGAATTAGATTAAAAGACCAATGCATACTAGCTTCGGAGTTAGATTGCAAATCGGAGATTGTAATGCCAGCATCCTTATTTTGGTCAGTTTCTTGTGGCTGATTGTTTTTACGTTTAGTGGAAAGCCCCATTTGTTTTAGTAAACGATTAATATGGCGATCGGTAATTTGAATACCAAATTCATTTGCTAGATGTTTGCTCAACCATTGTGCTGTCCAATAACTAAATGCATAGCCATATTCACGTGGGCTATTATTTACTAATTCTTTCAAACGTTCAATATAGCGATCGTTCACAGTCTTGGGTCTACCAATAGGACGCTCATTCCATTTGTGCGCCATACCTGCTTCTGCTATCCCAATCCAGTATCGCGCCATTTCCTGTGAACAACCTAAAATCTCACAAATTTGGCTTTGAGATTTACCCATATCCGCCAGCAACATAATTTCAATCCGCCGACGATATTCTGCCTGTAAATTAGCTTGCAAATTTTTCAGCAATGCTTTGCGCTGAAAAGGCGTTAAAAACTTGCTCTCGTGCATGTCATAGCTTTCAATAGCCTTGTCTTGACCGGAATATTCTGACATAGTTTCTACCAGTTGCCGTCAACTATCAAATGTGGGCAAATTTATCTTTTGCAACTGTTTTTAAACTCTGAAAAAAGGATAAAAACTGCAAAAGAAATTAGTCCTAAAAGGTTGATTAAATATTGTGATGGTGTGTAATTAACGCTATTACTCCCTAATTTTTGAAAAAATAGGAAGATTTCTGCTGTTTTTGCTCAGATTTTAATACTTCAAGCTAGGCGTTAATGGTCTTTACTTGGAAAAAAATATCTCAAAAGCCTGAGGCATATTACGTGAGTTTTTATTATGTCAATTCAGCAAAATTTTGCTTATAGACTGCACTCTCAAGCGGCAAAAGTAAGATAGCTCGCAAATAGTAAACAGCCTTGACAAAATATGCTCATTAAGCTGTCATGCATATAACTTGCATATCTTTTCGTGTTGGCTGTTGACGTTTGACAGTTAACTGTCAAACGCCAACAAACTTAGGAAATGACTATGCAATTTAAAAGCGTAATAACTTAGACATAACTTTTATGTGCCTTGATAAATAGCAGTTAATGGTAAAACACTTAGAACCAGTAAACTCTTCACTGGTTAACGCCTAGAATTTGACAGACTTTCCTGAAGCCCGGTGCAATAATGGTACTGGTTAAAACCATTCGCCCCTGGTTGATGGTAATAGGCAAACACTTTCGAGCCTTAGGGTAGCCCTTATTTTGATAATTTTACTAAATTCTGCAATACAGTTTTACAGGTTAACTACTTAATAGTTTTAATTACCGACAAGAGATTGAATCTTGTTTGGTAAATTGAAACTTAAAAACATTCAAGGTCAGGTGTAAATACAAATCTATTTCTTATAGTATCCTACAACTAGCTACTTTCTCATCAGCAGATAGTGATAGATTTGAACGTCTCTGAAATAAAAGCTCAACAAAAAAGTGACAGTTATTCAATCTTTATTTTCATCCACTGTTATTTATTTAAAAATAATCCAGGATTTAGTCAAGAGTTTTTACAAAAAATATGATATTTTTGTAGAAACTTGATAATAACTTTATTGAAATTTTACAATTGATATTTGTTGAGAAGCAATAGCTTATTTATTAAATTTTTGTTGAAATAATAATCTATAATTTAA
Organism: Nostoc sp. CCY 9925; assembly: GCF_963920935.1. Classification (NCBI taxonomy): domain Bacteria; kingdom Bacillati; phylum Cyanobacteriota; class Cyanophyceae; order Nostocales; family Nostocaceae; genus Nostoc; species Nostoc sp. CCY 9925. Next base: position 5,329 of record NZ_CAWUDO010000029.1, read on the forward strand.
AATTTTTATCAATAAACACTACAAGATATTTAACTTCTTGTTTGTTAAAAAATGGGTCTAAAAATGCAGTTATTTCATAAATTTATCCTAGATTTACATCTGTCCATAGTAAGAAAACTATGTAAATTACTATCTGCTATATTTGGCATATCTGTATCTATCTTGAGAATGAAAATAATTTAGGTTGGCGCAAAACATTAGAAATAAGTAAGCCATCGTTAATAATTCAAGGTGTGTTGTGCTGCACTACAGGAGGACAGCATCTGGTATTAGGCACTATCCACAACGTAAAAATCACGGTTACAGCCCACACCAAGCAGTATTCAGGCTGTAAACTAAATAATTTTCTTCACATATCAGGAAATGACTCAGGACGATTTGTAGTAACAAATAGAAACTAAATCAGGAACCGAAGCCTCTGGAGATTCCAGAGGTTTTTTTCTTTAATCAACGCTTATATATGTTTAACCGAGCTTATACATATATTTTATGAAGATTTTTAAGCACGCGATCGCCAACAACAAGCTGTAGCGTATTTAAGCGATAAAGCCGCAAAAATTGTCACAGCCCCTCAGCCAACTGGAGTAAGCTAAATTTAGGTTTGAGCTACTGGGAGTGGAGATGATGTTGTTGGAACTAAAGCGCATCCATGTTCCACCGGGACAAAGAGTGCTAGTGCAAGATGTAACCTGGCAGGAATTGGAAACAATTCTAGAGGAATTAGGGGAACACCGTGCAGCCCGAATTGCTTATGACAGGGGAACATTAGAGATTATGGCACCACTGCCAGAACATGAATATGACAAAGAAATTATTAGCGATTTACTCAAAGCACTTCTAGAAGAACTAAATACTGAGTTTATCAGCCTTGGTTCTACGACTTTCAAAAACCAAGCAATGGTTCAAGGTATAGAACCCGACCAGTGTTTCTATATAAAAAATGAATCGAAGGTTCGCGGGAAGAAGCGACTAGATTTAACAGTAGACCCGCCTCCAGATTTAGCTTTAGAAATTGATATTACTTCTCGGACTCATCCTAATATTTATCAAGCACTAAAAGTGCCTGAACTTTGGCGTTTTGAACGAGGAAAGCTCCAAATTAATATTTTGCGAGATGGTCATTATGTAGAGTCTCAGCAAAGCTTAAACTTTCCTTTATTTCCACTAATTGAAGTAATTCCCAAATATCTTGAACAAAGTGTAATATCAGGCAGAAATGTAACAATTAAGGCTTTTCGTCTTTGGGTACAAAAGCACATATAACAATAATCAATACAGTCCATGTAAACCCAAAACCCTCATATAGAGACGCGATAAATCGCGTCTTCAAATACCGCCATCACCATTCCAAATATAAAAAATAGGGTAGCAACTGCTGTGCTACCCCATAACTCACCTGTATTTTCTTCTACAAAAGTTTCAGATTATAAATCCAAGTAAATTAGTAATGATTCAAGTTAAGACCAGCTTCTTTTGCCATTGCTTCTATCCCTTTAGTTTCTAGGGATTTGATTGCTTTAGTAGAAAGCTTTAATTTCACCCAGCGATTTCCGCTTGGCCACCAAACACGCTTTACTTGTAGATTAGCGTGCTGAAGGCGTTTAGTACGGCGGTGGGAGTGGGAAACAGAAAAAGCGTTATTTGCCTTTTTACCAGTTAAGTCGCAGCGACGAGACATAAAAACTATCTCCAGATTGTTATTTTAATACAGCCTTTCCATTTTAGGGCTTAGGCAACAGAAGTGGAGAGGGGAATGGGAAGATGGGGGGATGGGGAGATGGGGAGATGGGGAGGTGTGGGGAGTGTGGGGGAAATAGAATTTATATTTCCCCCTCTTTCCGTTCCCTTCTTCCCACACCTCCCACACTCCCTGCTTGCCCCATGCCCCATGCCCAACTACTTACTAGCTTGTTCTGTCAGCTTAGTAAGTACTTCATTCGATCGCTCAACAAAAGATTTCATGCCATCAGCGTCAAAGCCTTTTTGAGACATCAGCGCTAAATCGTAGACGTGTTGGCAAATCATTTTTACTAACTGATCTGTAGGTGATTCGCCATCACCTTGAATGATACTACCTTGGCTGAGATGCGCCAGATTTTGAATCAGCGGATGAGCAGTATTCACCAGCAAAATGTGGTCTTCGGGAAACTCTGCTGTCTGCTGCATCATCATGGCGTTCATTTCCCGCAAGCGGCGGAGAATTTCTGGTAAAAGCACCATCGCCGGTGGTGTTCCTTGGGGATCGTCTGATTTTAAGGCTTCGGTGCGGATGTTCAGTTTGGGTTTGTTGAGGGATTTCTCGAATAACTCTTTGATGGACTCACTGCGGGTTTTGTTGGTTTTGGGATCAACAATTTCCGTAGATTTGTCTTGTTCGAGCAGAGTATTATCTAAGTCGGAGTCTACACGCGTAAACTTGACATCATTGTATTCCCGCTCTAGGAAATTAATGAAGTGGGTATCGATGAAAGAGTCCATAAACAGGACTTCCAAGCCTTGATTTTTGTGTAATTCTATGTAGGTAGCTTGGGTAGCTTCATCGGTGCTGTAAAAAACCCGGTTTTCGTGGCGTTCTTTGTTACGCTCTAAGTATTCTTTCAGCGTGGTGTAAGGAGTCGTAGGTGTTGAGTTTTCATCACTGGAGGAAGCAGGAGTCACATCTTGCCAAGCGTCCCCTTCAGCAGATTGAACTTCAACTGCTGGAGTGTCGGCAGCAGGTTTTTCTGTCAGCTTGGCGGTGCTGCGAAAGATGATGATGTCTTCGATTTGTTTTTTGAATTTTTCGTCGTTGAGGACGCCGAATTTCACAAAGGTGCCGAGGTCTTTCCAGACGCTAGTGTATTGTTCGCGGTTGTCGCGGAAAAGTTCTTTGAGGCGATCGCCAACTTTTTTGGCTATGTAATCACCAATTCGCTTCACGGTGCGATCGCCTTGCAATGCACTGCGGGATACGTTCAAAGGAATATCGGCGCTATCAATCACACCCCGCATCGGCATCAAAAATTGCGGGATAATTTCTTCGCAGTTATCGCTAACAAAAACTTGATTGCAAAATAGCTTGATCTGCCCTTTAGTAACATCTACATCCGGTCTCATTTTCGGAAAATACAAAATCCCGTTGATGATAAACGGATAGTCAGTATTTAGATGTACCCACAACAGTGGTTCTTCTTGGAAAGGATACAGATAGCGGTAAAACTCTAAATAATCTTCCTTAGTCAGGTTACTCGGAGACTCTCGCCACGGTGCTTTTTGCTGATTTAATACTTCTCCATCCAGCTTAATTGGTACTGGTATGAAGTCGCAGTAAGTCTTGACAAGATTTTTAATCCGTGCAGATTCGAGAAATTCTTCCTCTTCTCCTTGTAAGCTGAGAGTGATAGTCGTGCCGCGAGTTGTCCGGGATGACTCTTCTAAGGTGAATGCTGGAGAACCATCACAAGTCCAGTGAACCGCCTGCGCTCCTTCTTGGTAGGAAAGAGTATCTATTTCTACCTTTTGCGCCACCATGAAGGAGGAATAGAAGCCAAGACCGAAATGACCGATGATCGGTTGATCGGATTTGCCTTGATACTTATGAATAAATTCTTCAGCACTAGAAAAGGCAACTTGGTTGATATATTTCTTGACTTCTTCAGCGGTCATCCCAATACCGTTATCGGAGATGGAAAGCGTCTTGTTACTTTTGTCAATGGCAATTACAATTTCTGGTTCGCCTATCTCTCCGGTATAATCTCCGGCGCGGGATACCATTTTCAGCTTTTGAATGGCGTCTACAGCGTTGGATACCAGTTCCCGCAAGAAGATTTGGTGATCTGAGTAGAGCGACTTCTTGATGATCGGGAAAATATTCTCAGTATGAATACTGATAGTGCCTTGTTCTAACATGATTCGTAATCTTTGATGTTAGTATCTGAAATGATGATATCGCCCTCTGCTTTCAGGGATAAACCCGGAGAATACAAGAGAGCATGATACCAATTAGGATTTTAAAAGCATAGCTTAAGCGATCGCTGCTTGTTTGAGCGTTGTTTGCCCCCACTTGATGATTCGGATTTCCCTACTCCCGACTCCCAATTTTCCAGAGCATGAAAAGCGCTGAGTTAGGAGAGACGCGATTAATCGCGTCTACAAGCAAGAGTTAGGAGTTATTATTCTCCCCTCCGTCTCTCGCCTCACCATCTCTCGACTCCCTAAATACTGTGAGTATTTTTTTCTAGCACCAAAAAATAATGGTATGGATAGGTGGGATCGATATATTCTTGTTTGACAGTTAACCCAGCTTTGCTAACAGAGTCTAAAATCCGCTGCTTGGGATATCCTTTGAGACCCATTTCCCAGAAATGTTCGTCGCACACTGGCGTTGTACTCCAGAATTTCGGCATATTGAATAATAAATGCCTTGGTCTACCTGAGAAAGAAGTTTTGATTTGTAATGACAAATATTGAGTGCAATAAGGAATTGAAATTACCAAAAATTTCTTTGTTGCTTGTGCAAGTGTTTTCAAAGCTTGTTCTGACTGTTCATAAGGGAAGTGTTCCAATACTTGAAACAAGACAATCGCATCAAATTTATCTTTTGGCAAAGAAAAATCTGTGGTCAAATCCAAAATCATATCTGGCTTGAGATTAGGATCAACATCAGCGGTGGCGACGTTGTATCCATTGTTCTTTAATAGGTCTGTTAACAGCGAATTAAAAATCCCAATTTCCAAAACATTTTTGACCTGATTACCCAGTGAAAAAATTAGACGCAACTGATGGTGGTAACTGATAAGGCGATTTTTTGATAAATATTCGGAATTTCTAATATCTAAAGAGGTGATGAGTTGCATAAATAATGCTTACCTAGACTGATGGAGTGACAAATCCAGTGAGTATACAACTACAGGATTCCCAGAAAAATAGCAAAAATAACAGCATGATGATTTTGATTGTCTTTAAATAATTCCACAGACAGAAGAAGCATTTGCAACAATTACTTAGGATTCCAACATATACTAGTAACGTATTTTTCACTAAAATCAAGGTATATAGGATTCTTCTTTGGATACCATAGGCGATCGCGTAGTACAGCTAACTATACTACCCTACAAAGGCAAGCCAATTTGCCTGTCTAACTTTCACGCGCCTTATAGAAATTTCCAGATTGTTAAGAAAGACGTAACTACTGGATAGCTCTTGTATTGGAAAGGTTTCTAGAGAAGTTTTTCAGATTTCGTGAAAAATTCAGTTAGTTATCAGTAATATCTATCGTTGTAAGAGTATAAGAAAAATGAGGTTTACAGACTGGGCGACTAGAGTAATGTTCATCTCGCTGATGCTCGCCGCTCTAAGTATAGTGCTGCTCATTGGACGAGGAACACAAGTAGAAAATAATACAATTACATCTAATACATCAAAACCAGAGGTTACAGTCTGGAGTCAATATCCGCAAGCGGAATTTCAATCAGCTAAAGAACCAAAGCAAAAATCTCAGGGTGTTCTCAAGTCCCCAGTCAAGACAAATCAGCCTGTAGCAAGGTACGCAACTACTCAAGCTTTTGCACAGTACAAACCTAATTATCAAATTGTCTCAGTTGACCCAAGTAACTATGGAGAACGTTACACCACAGACGTTAATGGTACACCTCTCAACAACCAACCAATTATCGTTCTCCATGAAACTGGCTATTCTGCTTCCAGTGCGATTAATTTTTTTCAAGTCACTCATACTGATGAAAATGTGCAAGCAAGTTATCACGCTTTAATCAAGTTAGATGGGACGGTAGTTTATCTAGTACCGCCAGACAAACGAGCTTTTGGTGCAGCTAACTCAGTATTTGAGGGTTCCGAGGGTTTGGAAACTGTGAAAACTAATCCAACTTTGCCTCCGTCTGTGAATAATTTTGCTTATCACGTTTCTTTAGAAACACCACCAGATAGCTATGACAGTGGCAGCCAAGAAACCCATAGCGGCTATACGGAAGCTCAATATAATTCTCTTGCTTGGTTAATTGCTCAAAGTCAAGTTCCAGAAGATCGCATTACCACCCACAAATTAGTAGACCGTTCGAGTAAAAAAGTTGATCCAATTAATTTTGATGGTAACAAGCTTTTAGATTTACTAAATATTTACCGCCAGGTAAGACCAATTTATAGATGAATTAAGCTTCGCGTTGACTGTTGACTGATGACTGTTAACCGTCAACCGTCAACCGTCAATACGGACTGCCAATATAAGGACATAGTTTGTCCCTATTTGCTAAAGCTATAAATTTGCTGTGTCTCTAAGCGATCGCTAATCGATGAAGGCAGTGTACCATCCGAGAACATCTGCCGATCTAGTTGAACTTGTAAATTACTCAAAGGATCGCAACCAGAAGAAATCAGAAATTCTAGTTTCTGGATGTATGGTAAAGTTGCGAGTTTATCTAGAATCTGGAAGATTGCTTGCACGTAAGGATGGCCGGTTTGGCGATACCAATCACAGCTAGCAACTTTTGGCTGATCTAAACCCAAGTGTATTGTTAAAGATGGCTCATCAAATAGAGCGATCGCCAAAGGACGCGCTTCTTCCTGCAATAATAGATCGTGACTTCTTGCTATATGTCGCAGTTTTTCTAAGCGTTCATAGCGTTTTGTCACCAACTGCGGGTCATCTTGCCAGTGAATTGCCACTGTTACCAAATATGTTTGTAACAGCATATGACCCAGCTTTTTAGCTTTTGTGGCTAGGTAATAAGAATTGTAATCATTGGCCTCAATCAATAATGGCACGCGATCGACTACTTCCAAACCATAGCCCTTGACTCCAGCAATTTTACGAGGGTTATTGGTAATTAGGCGAATTTTTTTGACGCCCAAATCCATGAGCATTTGCGCCCCCATACCGTAGTCTCGCAAGTCGGCGGGAAATCCCAAGCGCTCGTTGGCTTCCACTGTATCCAGCCCCATATCCTGCAACGAATAGGCTTTGAGCTTATTAATCAAGCCGATTCCTCGCCCTTCTTGCCGTAGGTATACAACGACACCCTGACCAGCATTTTCAATCATTTTGAGTGCTGCTACCAACTGCATCCGACAGTCGCAACGCAAAGAACCCAAAGCATCGCCAGTTAAGCATTCTGAGTGCATCCGCACCATAACTGGCTCATCTTTGAAATTAGCGGGATCTCCCTTGACAATCGCCACATGTTCTGTATTATCTAGGGTGTGGCGGTAAGCGTAAATTTCAAACTGACCGAACTGACTAGGTAACTTAGTAACGACCTCACGATACACCAGGCGATCGTGTTTGAGGCGATAACTAATTAAATCTGCAATACTGATAATTTTTAAATTGTGGTGTTTCGCATATTCAATTAACTGCTGCAACCTCGCCATTGAGCCATCAGGGTTTTGGATTTCACAAATTACCCCAGCTGGGTATAACCCTGCTAACCTAGCTAAGTCTACAGCTGCTTCTGTATGTCCTGCGCGTTTGAGTACGCCTCCAGCTTTAGCCCGAATGGGAAAAATATGTCCAGGACGACGTAAATCGGTAGGTGTTGTAGCTGGATTGAGAGTAACCTGGATAGTGCGGGCGCGGTCTTCGGCTGAAATGCCTGTTGTCACACCCAAATGCGGGCCGGCGTCGATACTAACAGTGAAGGCTGTCTGGTTAGTATCTGTAATATTGCTCACCATCAAGGGTAAGTCTAATTCGTCTAAGCGATCGCCTGTCATTGCCAAACAAATTAGCCCTCTAGCTTCCACCGCCATAAAATTAATCATGTCGGGTGTGGCAAATTGAGCAGCACAAATCAAATCGCCTTCATTTTCTCTATTTTCATCATCTACCACCACAATGACACGACCAGCTTTGAGGTCTGCCAAGGCGGCATCAATTGTATCAAATTGAAAAACTTGGGTAGTCTTAGGCTGTGACACAGAAAAATTTCCAGCTACCAACGTAAATTTTTTTAACAATTTCTTCTTTTAGATTGTAGCTCCTTTATAAGCCAGAGAAGTAGACTAGCAATGATTTGATAACATGGCAAAAATTTCTGCCACTATGGGGGACGTGGGGATATGGAGACGCGGGGACGCGGGGACACGGGGACGCTTGGGACGCGGGGACGCGGGGAGTTATTTCCACACGTCTTTGTGTCACCCCCTCCCTACGTCCTCCTCTTTCGCCGCGTCCCCGCGTCACCCCCTCCCCGCGTCCTCTTTTGTACGCTCTGGATTTGGTGGCTGATATGTTGATGGCTGGGAACGAATTAACCATTCATGGGATAAGGATTTGGGATCATGGGCAAATTTAGACGCGTACCCGTTGGGATTGTTGGCGCGTCGGGCTATGGCGGAGTACAGTTAGTACGGCTGCTGATGGATCATCCAGAAGTCGAACTGGTTTATTTAGGTGGTGAGAACAGTATCGGAAGATCCTTGGGGGATCTTTACCCTCACTTGGCTCATGCAGCTAATCTGCCAATAGAGGCGGTAGAACCAGAAATAATTGCTCACCGCTGTGAAGTAGTTTTCCTGTCTTTACCGGATGGTCTGGCTTGCCAAATCGCGCCCACACTGTTGGAAAAAGGATGTAAAGTACTGGATTTGAGTGCAGACTATCGGTTCAGTGATTTGGCAACTTATACAAGTTGGTATGGTGTTGAAAGAAGCGACCGCTCTACTGCTGTAACAGCTGTTTATGGATTACCAGAACTTTACCGCGATCGCATTGCCGAAGCTCAACTTATTGGCTGTCCTGGTTGCTATCCCACTGCGAGTTTGCTTGCACTTTCGCCACTCTTAAAGCAAGGCTTAATTGTGCCACAAACAGCGATTATTGATGCCAAGTCTGGCACATCCGGCAGCGGACGGCAAGCTAAAACTAACTTATTACTAGCTGAAGCAGACAACTCCATTGCAGCTTACAACATTGGTTGTCACCGTGATACCCCAGAAATTGAGCAAATATGCAGTGACTTAGCTGGTCATGAATTGACGATTCAATTTACACCACACCTCATCCCAATGGTGCGCGGCATTTTAGCAACCATATACGCCACAATGCGCGATCCCGGTCTCGTGCGAGACGATTTGATTACAATTTTCTCTGCCTTCTACCGCAATTCTCCTTGGATAAAAGTCTGCGGTAGCGGCGTTTATCCCCAAACCAAATGGGCTAATGGCAGCAATCTTTGTTACATCGGCGTAGAAGTTGACCCGCGCACAGGTCGCGTGATTGTCATTTCAGCAATTGACAACCTAATTAAAGGGCAAGCGGGTCAAGCGATTCAGTGTTTAAACCTGATGATGGGCTGGGATGAAACCTTGGGGTTGCCGAAGTTGGGGTTTTATCCGTAATTGGGCATGGGGCATGGGGTATGGGGTATGGGGAAAGGGAAAGGGTAAGGGGAAAAGGGGAAAAGGGGAAAAGGGGAAAGATTAAATTTATTCCTTTTCCCTTTTCCCTTTAACCTTTTCCCCTGCCCCAGTCCCTACTTCGGCCCTAAGCCTACAGCACCAGCATACACGGCGCGATCGCCTAGTTCATCTTCAATTCGCAGCAAGCGATTATATTTTGCTACGCGTTCGCTGCGACAGAGGGAACCTGTTTTGATTTGACCGGCGCGGGTGGCTACGGCTAAATCGGCGATGGTTGTGTCTTCAGTTTCACCGGAACGATGGCTGATTACTGAACGGAAACCGTTGCGAGTTGCCAAGTCAATTGTTTCTAAAGTTTCAGTCAGCGAACCAATTTGATTGAGTTTAATCAAAATGGCGTTACCAGCTTTTTCTTCGATACCTCTTTGCAAGCGAGTAGCATTAGTGACAAATAAGTCATCTCCTACCAATTGCACCCGCGAACCTAATTTCTGGGTGAGCAATTGCCAACTTTGCCAATCTTCTTCGTGTAAGCCATCTTCAATTGAGACGATGGGATATTGGTCTACTAATTGTCCCAGGTAATCAATAAACTCAGCAGGCGCATGAGGTTTACCATCGTAAACATACTGACCGTTTTTGTAAAACTCGCTAGCCGCCACATCCAAGGCTAAAGCTACTTGCTCACCTGGCTTGTACCCAGCTTTTTCAATCGCAGCAACCAGCAATTCCAAAGCTACTTGATTGGACTCTAAGTTAGGCGCAAAGCCGCCTTCATCACCTACACCAGTTAGCAAACCTTTCTCGTCTAATACCTTGCTGAGGGTAGCAAACACCTCGGCACCCCAGCGCAGGGCTTCGCGGAAGGAAGTCGCCCCAACTGGAACAATCATAAATTCTTGGAAATCAACGTTGTTGGCTGCGTGTGCGCCACCGTTAATCACATTCATCAACGGTACCGGCAGTAAATTTGCTAGTGGCCCGCCTAAATAGCGATAAAGAGGAATTGCTAGAGATTCGGCACCCGCTTTGGCTGCTGCCAGGGAAACCGCCAAAATCGCATTTGCACCCAAATTGGATTTGTTAGCAGAACCATCGATCGCAATCATTGTACGGTCTAATAGTTCTTGGTTGAGGACATCCAAGTCAAGTAATTTTGGGGCAAACACCTCTTTGACGTTTTGTACCGCCTTGAGGACTCCTTTGCCGCCATAACGGCTCTTATCGCCATCACGCAGTTCGTGGGCTTCAAAAGAGCCAGTGGAGGCACCGCTGGGAACTTGCGCCAGTCCTACGACACCGTTGGCTACATGCACTTCGGCTTCAATTGTCGGTCTACCCCGTGAATCAAGAACTTCACGAGCTGCGATCGCTTCAATTGCAGTATCTAGAATGTTACTCATTTATACTTTGTCCTTTGTTCGACTGTTTTACTTACGCACATAGTCCAGTGGCCTAACCCAATCGTTAGCATAGGCGTTGAAGGAGCTTTGTCGGCTGAGATTAAAGAATATTTCCAGAGATTTTGTCAATGAATTTTGAATTTTCTATTTTCGGTTCAACTGACTTTCATTTACCGGATTTTCTCAGCCAATCGTTAAAATTGAGTAAAATTTGGCACTACCAACTATATAGAAAATTTGCTTTCTGTATAGTAAATATATAAATAGTTACAATTATTTGTACTATAGAGAAATAATATTCCATGTCAAAATTTCAGATGAATCGAACATACTGGTAAATCTGATGATAGGCAAAATCCTGGATGGGCGCTACGAAATTATCAGCAAACTGGGAGAAGGTGGTTTTGGTGCTACTTACCTAGCTATTGATAGGAAATTGCCTGACAAAGACCAGTGTGTTGTAAAGCACTTTTCGCCTAAAGCAACGGATATAAATACTTTATCCCATGCGCGACGGCTATTTGAGACGGAAGCTAAAGTACTTAACCGCTTAGGTAACCACGACCGGGTTCCGCGTTTGTTGGCGCATTTTGAAGAAGACCAAAAGTTTTATTTAGTTCAAGAATTTATTGACGGATATGACTTGAGCCGTGAAATTAATCGCAATAAACAATGGACTGAAGAAAAGGTAATTGCTCTGTTGCAGGATATCTTAGAACCGTTAGAATTCCTCCATCAGCATCATGTCATTCACCGAGATATTAAGCCCTCAAATTTAATGCGGCGTCAACAGGATGGGAAAATTGTTCTGATTGATTTTGGAGCAGTCAAACAAATCAGTTCTCAAGGGATGAACAGTCAAGGGCAAATGACGGCAACAGTTGTAGTTGGCACACCTGGTTATATACCCAGCGAACAAAGTCAAGGTCAACCCAGGTTATGCAGTGATGTTTATGCAGTTGGAATCATTGCGATCGAAGCTCTTACTAATCTAAATCCGATGCAATTACCCAGGGATCATCTTACAGGTGAAATCATCTGGCGTGACCAAGCAAAAATTAGCTATCAGTTCGCGCAAATTATCGACAAAATGGTCAAATATGACTTTCGCCAAAGATATCAATCGGCAACAGAAGTATTACAAGCGCTGCAACAATTGACAACAGCCAATCATCCGCAAAAATCAGTTTTGCGGAAGGCTATTGTTGGTTTGTTAATAGCTAGCACAGCTACTTTTATTGCCTTTTTGTTTATCTTAATCCCGCGTAATAATACTTTTGAAGCTTATAACAATGCTATTTATGGTATTACGATCAAATATCCTTCAAATTGGGAAAAAACTGGAACTCCAGACCGCATTACGGGAAATGTGGTGAAATTTATTTCTCCAAAAGAAGCTGAGGCAGATAGCTATTTGGAAAATGTTAATTTAATTATTCAAGATTTACCAGAAAATCGTAGAGAACTAGAGCAATTTACTAACTTTTATTTGGATGAAGTCCAACAGTCAGATGCAAATATAAAAATTTTGGAACAGGGTAAAACTCAACTAACAAACCGACCCGCTTATCAGGTAATTTACACTCTTGAAGAGGAAGGAGTCAAAATTCAACGCTTGCAAGTTTGGATGGTCAAACATAACAAAGCTTATATCATTACTTATACGGCTGATGTTGCTAAATATTCAAAATATTTACAAACAGCACAAACTATGATTGATTCTTTGCAAATTAATTAGCCTAGAGTCTTTGTACGCAAATACGCAAATAAATTTTTACATTATTTTACAATGTAATATTGTTGTCGTTTTGTGGTAAATACATAGTATCTATGCTTTCCTCATCTCTTAGTGAGAACTACCAACGATGAAACCCCAGCTATTTTTGCAAGTACTGACCGCAGGTACAATTATTCTGGGTAGTATTGCTAGCATCAGTTCACCCAGTTTTGCTCAAGCTAAAACTTACTTTTGTGAAAAAAGTGGCGATGGTGTATGGACGACATACGCCAAAAACTACAACAATAAGAAGATTCCCATAATTCGCTGGGTTAAAACTTTAGGCAACTACACTCCAAAAATACGCTGCCAAGAAGTATCTTCCAGATTCCAGAGTGCCTATGAAAAAGGTATTTTGAACTACTTGACCTCTGGTATTTCTGGCAATCAAGCTGTGATCTGCGCGGCTAGTCAATACGGTGGCCCTTGTAGTCAATTACTCTTCACACTAAAATCTCATAAAGACGCAAGTTCAGTACTTCAAAACCTTGTAGAAATCGGTTATCGCGCTCGCGGCCCGATTCTGCAATCTGAAGATGCTTCTTCTCAAGTGTACATCGATATGAGTATGTTACTAAGTGAGAAAGCACCAGAGGCGGAAAACTAATACTCAGTTTAGTAAGTAGCAGAATGCTCGTTAAGCATATTTGTATAGAAATTTGCAAGCGGTAAAAGCAACATGAAACAAAAATTAATGTATCAGCGCTCACTGGCTATGATTGCCTGGATGGGCATAGTGTTGACGTTGCCTATACAAACTGTTTATCTGAGCATTTTTTCCCCAAGAGTTTATGCTCAACAGTCAAATTCTGAGCGATCGCCAGAACAACTCAAACAATTAGCTAGAACGATAACCGTAAAGATTTTATCTGGCGAAAACAGAGGCTCAGGGATTTTACTTAAAAAACAAGGTCAAACTTATACGGTTATCACCAATCGACACGTTTTAGAATCAGGCAAACCCGTTCAAATTCAAACAGCAGACGGGAAAATATACCAAGGCAATTTGGTTAAAGGAGTAAACTTTCAGGGCAAGGATCTGGCCTTATTGGAGTTCCGTGCTACCGGAAACTATAGCTTAGCCCCCCTGGGAAATTTATCAACGATCGCAGTTAACGAACCAATATATGCAGCTGGATTTCCCTTTGAGGGGAATCCGTCCCAATCCCAGGGGTTTGTCTTCAAAGCAGGCCAAATTTTGCTAGTAGCAGACCGAGCTTTTAAGGAAGGATATCAGCTAGGCTACAGCAACGAAATTGAAAAGGGCATGAGCGGCGGCCCGATACTGAATCGTCGAGGTCAAGTAATTGGTATCAATGGTATCCATGCCTATCCGCTTTGGGGTAACCCTTACGTTTATGAAGATGGTTCCCAACCGACCGAAGCTTTACGAGATTTAATGAGTCGTTATAGTTGGGGAATTCCCATCCAAACATTTGCTCGGTTAGCTCCTCAGTACACTTCAAAAGAAACCTTACCCGCAGCTAACGCAGCCTCTACCCCAAGCCTTCCTCCCATCGCCAATGAAGTTAACAACATCGCCCAAGAAATTACGGTGCGAATAGATGTGCCAACTTTACGCGAGTGTAGCGGATCGGGAGCGATCGTTGCCAAACAGGGAAATACCTACAGTGTCCTCACAGCAGAACACGTTGTTCGGGGATCTCAAAAATGCGATCGCACCATTTTAGAAATCATCGCCCCTGATGGCAAACAACATCAAGTCAGGGTGAATGATAATAATCTGAAAACCGTCCCAGACACAGATTTAGCCATATTACAGTTTACTAGCGACCAAAATTACCGCGTCGCTACTCTGGCAAACTACGACATTGTTAAAGATAAAAACTTCATTTTTGTTTCCGGTTGGCTGGGGCTAAAACCTGGAACTGGAGAAACACAACGCCAGCTAACCACAGGGAACGTAGCATCTAAAATATTTGCGTCCATTGTTGCCAAGAACTCTTTATCTTTGAGTTATGGATATGAATTAATTTATACAAATTTGACTGAGCAAGGAATGAGCGGCGGCCCAGTATTAGATACTCGCGGACGAGTCATTGGCATTCATGGAACAGCAGAACTGGAAAAAATTACTGACAAAACAGGTCAGCCTCGTTTAATCACATTGGGTTTTAGTTGGGGAGTTCCCATCCGTAGCTTTGTGCGTTGGGCCCAGTCAGTTGGCATGACTCCTATGTTGCGAGTCGAGAATACTTTACCACCACCACTGACCACACAAGAAACAAATTCAATTCTCGAAGCTTTACTGAAAATAGAAAAACCCAAAAATAATGCAGACGCCATTGATTGGCTCAATTATGGTTGGCAAATGGCGCGCAACTCTCAAGAAGGAACAATAGGAGAAGAAGAAAGAAAAGAAGCAATCAAAGGTATTGAAAAAGCAATTGAACTTGAGCCTAACTTTTATCAAGCTTGGTATTTACGCGGCTTTGTGCTGATGATTAGTAAACAATACGAAGAAGCCCTGAAATCTTTCGATCGTGCTAAACAAATAGAACCAAAATTTA
Organism: Nostoc sp. CCY 9925; assembly: GCF_963920935.1. Lineage (NCBI taxonomy): Bacteria > Bacillati > Cyanobacteriota > Cyanophyceae > Nostocales > Nostocaceae > Nostoc > Nostoc sp. CCY 9925. The sequence goes on from NZ_CAWUDO010000029.1 coordinate 20,394, forward strand.
CTTCTGCTTGGCGTTTTCATGGGCTGACACTTCTTGGCTTAGAACGATTCCCACAAGCATTAGAATCCTTCGACCAAGTAGCAAAATTAGACCCCGATGATACTAGCGTTCAGATGTTTCGGAGCTTGATATTATTTGGAACAGGGCGTTTTCAACAAGCACTAGATCTATCAAACCAAGTTGTCAAAAAGAATCCTAGTTCTTGGGCGTACTTTACTCGAGGCGCAGCGCGTTTTGGTGTACAAGATTTAAAAGGAGCGCTGGCTGATTTAAATGAAGCAATTCGCTTAAATCCAGAATATATAGAAGACACAGCCTACTCGGTTCGAGGTTCGATCCGCGCTCAACAGGGAGATTTAAAGGGAGCGATCGCTGATTTAAATGAAGCTGTACGTCTTGATCCAGAAGATGCCAACAATTTTAAAAATCGTGGGGAAATTCGCTTTCAACAGAAAGACTACCAAGGAGCTTTAGCAGATTTTAGCGAAGGAATTCGACTCAAACCGAAATATTTTGAAGCTCTCAAAGCTCGTGGGTCACTCCATTTCATACAGCAAGACTACAAAAACGCAATTGCAGATTTGAATGAAGCACTTAGTCTGAAACCTGAAGATATTGAGGCTATACAAATACGGGCAGGAGTTCGCTTTCAACAGAAAGACTACCAAGGGGCCTTAGCAGATTTTAGCGAAGTAATTCGGCTCGAACCTAAAAATTTTCCAGCTCTCAAAGCTCGTGGATCAGTCCGTTTCCTACAGCAAGACTACAAAGGGGCGGTAGCAGATTTGAGTGAAGCACTTCGTCTGAAACCAGAAGATGCTGAAAGCAAAAAAATTCTGATGGCAGCTACTCGCTTGCTAGACTCAAAACCAGGAAATGTAGATGCTATTAAAACTCGTGGGAGGAGTTTTTAGCGCTAACTGAACTGTATTGGATTATAAAGGAGCGATCGCGGATTCTAGCGAATTAATTCGGCTCAAGCCTGACGATGTTGAAGCTTACTACAATCGGGGACAAGCTCAGGCTGAAATTAAAGATTAAGCTGTTCCACATCTAGCTTGCATATCTAAATTTGGTAAAAGTCTTGTGGGGTGGGCATCTTGCCATTGGTGTCAACTTAAGCTCAAACACGCAATTTTACCTCGTTTTAGATCCCCCAACCCCCTTAAAAAGGGGGCACAAGATTCTAGTTCCCCCCTCTTAAAAAGGGGGGTTAGGGGGGATCGAAAATCTAGGTGGTACATCGACAAATGTTCAAATGCTTATCAGGCTGGGCTTTAACGTTAACTTGACACCAATGGCATCTTGTTCGCCCTAATTATGCAATTTAAATGTGCAGCAGCTTATCAGCGTCATAGTTTATTACTCATCACTCAGAACTCAGCACTTTGCCATAAGATAATGCCAAACCTGAAAGAAGATGATAACGCCCTGCGTCACGTGTTGACCCAAGCCAAAATTATTGCTGTTGTCGGTCACTCTGATAAACGCCATCGCACCAGCTATCAAATTGCCCAATTCTTACGGCAAGTGGGCTACACAGTCTATGCAGTCAACCCGCTAGTTAAAGAAATTGACGGAAAGCCCAGTTATGCTGCACTTGAGCAGTTACCAGAACCCGTGGATATTGTTAACGTATTTCGTCGTTCTGAATACTTACCAGAAATTGTAGATGAAGCAATTGCCGTTAACGTTAAAACAGTGTGGGCACAATTGGGCATTTGGCATCAACCATCAGCACAAAAAGCTTTAAATGCAGGACTCAATGTGGTGATGGATGCGTGTATCAAAATTGAGTATCTGCGGTTAAAAGTAGATTTAGCAAGCGATGTCTAATTTTCCATCCTTCGTTATGCGTAGAGATAACACAAAAAGCAATGTAGATTGTAATTATTATGCAATCAACCAGCATTGAGAGATTCTATGTGTAGAGATATTGCATACCAAGTCATTGGTTGAGTTACTCGCCTAAACCCTTCTAGAATGAAAACTATTGTGGAAAAATTTTATTACTAAACAAGTTTTTATTGTGGGAGGAAGCATGAGCCGTCCAATAATTCTTGGTATTGTAGGCGACAGCGCAGCTGGAAAAACAACACTAACGCGGGGAATCGCTCAGGTACTCGGCCCAGAAAATGTCACGCTCATTTGCACAGATGATTACCACCGTTACGATCGCCAACAACGTGCAGAAATTGGCATCACCGCCCTCCACCCTGACTGCAACCACTTAGATATTATGCAGCAGCACCTGTCGCTACTACGCACAGGACAGCCGATTCTCAAGCCAGTTTACAGCCATAAAACAGGCACATTTGAGCCACCGCAGTATATCAAGCCGAATAAATTCGTGATTATTGAGGGATTACTCGGTTATTCTACCCGCGCCGCCCGCGATTCTTACGACGTGAAAGTTTACCTTGCGCCTCCCGAACAAATACGCGCTAAGTGGAAAGTGAAACGAGACACGCAAAAGCGGGGCTACAGTGCTGAACAAGTGTTGGCGGAACTAGAAAAGCGCGAACCAGACTCAGCACAATTTATCCGTCCCCAGCGGCAATGGTCTGATATTGTTATCAGTTTCTACCCACCCACCGAAGAAGAAGATGAAACTAACGGACACCTGAATGTCCGCCTAGTACTGCGTCCGACAATTCCTCATCCAGATTTCACCACAATTACTAACTCTGGCGGTAATTCCGAGTCAGCTATCCGCCTGGGACTAGACAGGGATATGGGCAAACCTGTAGATGTGTTAGAAGTTGATGGTCATGCCACCTTAGAACAGGTGAATAAATTAGAGCATATTATCTGTTCTGATATGCCTCATTTAAGAAGCATTTGCGATCGCGAAAGCAACCCAGAACTTGGCAAAATTGCTGGTACAACTGGGGAAACACTCCAAAGTTACCCCCTTGCTCTCACCCAGTTAATAATTACCTACCACATGCTCAAAGCAACGCAAATGTTTTTATAAAAATACATTGTAGAGACGGCGATTTATCGCGTCTGGTAAACCCACAATTTTGTACAATTAGCCTTTAACTGAACCGTATTAATTTATAAAATACGCATTATGTGGATTAGACGCTAAAATCCTTAATTTATCGTTGTAGAGACGTTGCAATGCAACGTCTCTACAGGACGGATAATTCTTGATATTTCGTTGATTTGGATAATTCACATCAGACGTAAAATACAACGAGTTAAAGATAACTGTTTCCGCTTTCCTTGTAGCACTTTCCGCCTTCCCTGTAAGAGCTTCCGCCTTGACATTTCTGTGTTTCGCGCACCCTGTAAGAACTTCCGCCTTCCCTGTAAGAGCTTCCGCCTTGACATTTCCGTGTTTCGCGCACCCTGTAAGAGCTTCCGCCTTCCCTGTAGCAGCTTCCGTTTTCACGTTTGCGTGTTCCGCGCAAGCTGTAGCAGCTTCCGCCTTGACGTTTGCGTATTAGGCGCAGCCTGTAGCATTAAAATTGAAATATTGCTCATGATTGTGGCTTAACGGGGGCTTGCAGCAGTTCAATGTCTCTAATCTCAAGAATGCCACTACTCTCAAATTGCACGCTAATTTGAACTTTTGCAGCATCCGCTTCTTTTTTAAAATGGGCACGCACTTCGTAAGGCTGAAAATCTTGAGTTGGTGAAATTCCTGTAGACCATGAAGTTGTTGTCATTGCACCCCACTGTCCAGGCTTACGTAAACCTAAGCTTATTTTGATTGGTTTTTCTGTGTTTAAAGCTTTCGCGTTAAATTGACAAGCAAAAACACACTCTTGGACATCGGGTTCTGCAACTTCAAACAAGATGACATTTCGCAAAGGATCGACACTGCTTATCAACCGCTGAGTATTATCGTCATAAGCTTCAATTTCCCAGGTTTCTCCTACAGTTCTAATGCCTCCCCTGGTAATTGTGGAATCAGCAGTCGTGAATCGACGAATCAGCACAAACGGCTCTGCGGGTTCGGGAATGCCAAAGCGCTTTTGCAGCTCGTTACCAACTTCTTGAATTTTAGAATCAATAAAACCTTTGAGATTATTGAATAGATCGTCAAACATAGCGATCGCCACAAAATCATAATATTTTTAGTATTCCCTGAGAAAGTTGCAAATGAGATTAGCCGTAGAAATTCCCCAAAATTAAAGATTTTTTCAAATAAAGATAATTTTGAAAACAAACAAGGGATAACTAAAGATACTTCCATCTTTGGTGACTATTCCCAGAGTTTTCTATGACCGAAAACGCAAAGGATACAGAGCAACTAAATTGATTTATGGGAGTGATTAATTTTGAATTTTGAATTTTGAATTCGGAGCAAAGCGACGTGACCTATTGCCTTAGAATTGCTGACCTACCTACAAATGAGCGTCCGCGTGAACGGCTAATGACGCATGGTGCCAAAATTTTAGGCACAGCTGAGTTAATCGCAATTCTACTAGGCACTGGTCAAGGGCCAGGGAAACTCTCAGCTGTGGGTTTGGGACAATATATTTTGAGTGAATTGGGCAAACATCAGCGCGATCCTTTGGCAGTTCTGCGAGAAGTTACACCCTCAGAATTGATGCTAATTCCCGGTGTTGGCCCAGCGAAAGCGACAAGTATCTTAGCTGCAATTGAATTGGGCAAACGTGCTTTTCAATTTAGACCTTCCGAAGGGACACTAATTGATAGTCCACTTGCTGCTGCTGCTACCCTCAGTCAAGATTTGATGTGGCAGAGACAAGAACGTTTTGCAGTCTTATTGTTAGATGTGAAGAATCGTTTGCTAGGTACGCAAGTAATTACTATTGGCACCGCAACCGAAACCCTAGCCTCTCCCCGTGAAATTTTTCGGGAAGTTATTCGTCAAGGCGCAACCCAGGTAATAGTTGCCCACAACCACCCTTCTGGTAACGTTGAACCCAGCCAAGAAGATATAGAATTGACGCGCCAGTTATTAGCAGGGGCGCAGTTTTTGGGTATTCCCCTACTAGATCATCTCATTCTGGGTAATGGCAATCATCAAAGTTTACGTGAACTGACAACCTTGTGGGATGAGCATCCGCAGGGAGATTAGGAAGAGATAGGGAAATGGGGAGATAAGTTACTCGCTTGGGCGACTAGAAATCGCGGCTACACAGACAAAACCCACCTTCGTGGGTTAAAAACCTTGATTTTTCGTTAGTCCGTGCAGGCGGACTTTGCTTGTGTAGTAGCGAATTATAGCAGAAGGCAGAAGGCAGGAGGCAGGAGGCAGGAGGTAAAAGTATTACTATTCCTAGCTTCCATGCTTTCAAAATGTCCTAACCTGTGTGACTACGGCTATATATTTGCCCAAAACTTTTCAAACAACCTCTTAAGTCAACACTCCTAATGCCCATTTATTTTTAAGATTTAAAGTGCTCAATAAATAACTTTTTTTTGACTTCACAAACCTTTACTAAATATCTCTTAACTTCAGATGTTAAGTTACTAAAATTCAGTTGATAAAATAAAAATTATATTGCATCATTCAATTAACCACATTAGTGGGGATCATCGTCTTGATGATGTAAATCGGGAGCAGGATTGACCGAAAATTTAACTTACTGGCATACTGGCTGCACGTTTTGGCTGCTGCTTGTAATTTTGCACTGAATTGATTATCACGACCATCTATTTTAGAGGCCATTTGTAAAGTAAATATTAAATTCCCATTATGGAAAGCAGCGTCAATAGTGGCTTCTGCCGCTAATTGCTGCTGTTGTGTGAGGCGCAATTTCAGGTGTAATTTATTGACTAATTTACAAATTTTGATGCGGTAACACACCATTAATGGCTGTGCATCATACTCCTTTAATGCACATGAAAGCTTAAGATTTTCTTTATAAATCAAATCTTAAAAATATGGGTCAATGTCAGTAATTTTGTTATTTTGTTCTAGGCAGATTCAAGGAAATTTTTAACATCAAAATAGCCTTGGTATCTAGGGTTGACGAGATTTTAAATAATTTGCCAGGAGATGAAAATCATGTTTGGAATTCCGTGGCATAAATTGCCGACTCCCCTTGGACTTTTAAAATTAGTTCAATTCCGTGGAAAGCTGCGAAAAGAGAACCTCCACGATACTTCGCAACTACCGAATAAGGACAACCTGCCTAAGCCTGTTCCAAGCGCTGATGGTCGCCATTTGAAGGTTCGTAGCGCAGATGGCAGCTACAATGACCTTGAGCATCCAGAAATGGGTATGGCTGGAACTCGGTTTGGGCGCAATGTGCCACTGCAAGATGCAAAATTTGATGAAAAAAACCTACTCACCCCAAATCCCCGCACTGTCAGCCGAGTCTTATTGGCACGAGGTGAATTTCAACCTGCAACAATCTTGAATTTACTCGCTGCTTCATGGATTCAATTTCAAACACATGATTGGTTCAGTCATGGTGGAAACCAGCGCGATAACAAATTTGAAATTCCTGTAGAGCAAGATGACCCCTGGTTACCAGAACACGGGCGTCTAACAATCAACAAAACTTTAGAAGACAAAACCCGTAGCGGGGATACTAAAAAGCCTCCCAGTTTTATTAATGAAGTGACTCACTGGTGGGATGCTTCACAAATTTATGGTAGTAATCAAGAAACCATTGATGCACTGCGCTCTCATGTTGATGGCAAAATGCTGATTGGTGAAGACGGTTTATTACCATTTCACCCAGAAAATGGTATTGACAAAGTAGGCTTTGCTGGTGCTTGGTGGGTAGGACTAAGCATGTTGCACACCTTATTTGTCAAAGAACATAATACGGTCTGCGACCACCTCAAAAAAATATATCCTGAGTGGACAGACGAGCAACTCTTCGACCATGCTCGCCTGATTATCGCAGCTTTGACAGCTAAAATTCATACTGTTGAATGGACTCCTGCCATCCTGCCACATCCTGTGACCGATATAGCTTTGAATTCCAACTGGTGGGGATTACTCGGAGAAGATTTTAAAAAGCGCTGGGGTCGCGTTGGTGAGAGTGAATTGTTGAGTGGAATTGTTGGTTCACCAACTGACCACCATACCGCTCCTTATTACCTCACCCAAGAATTCGTATCTGTATATCGGATGCATCCTTTAATTCCAGATGACTTGGAGTTCCACGCAGTTAGTAATGGCAAATTATTACACAAAAAAGAATTTCCTGAAGTAGCTGGTAAAAATACTCGTGGGATTTTAAAAGAAATTTCCATGCAAGATTTGTTTTACTCTTTTGGAACTTCTTACCCTGGTGCTGTCAGATTGCATAATTATCCCCGCTTTTTGCGACAGTTGACAGGAGAACTGTTAGGAGATGACACACCAGCATTTGATTTGGCTGCTGTTGATATTTTACGCGATCGCGAAAGAGGCGTTCCTCGCTATAACCGTTTTCGTGAATTATTGGGTCGGGGTAAAGTCAATTCTTTTGAAGAGATTACAAGTAATAAACAATGGGTTAAAGAACTACGCGAAGTCTATAACAACGACATTGACAGCGTAGATTTGATGGTGGGTCTATTTGCAGAGGATCTTCCAGACGGTTTTGGTTTTAGTGATACTGCTTTTCGTGTATTTATTCTGATGGCATCTCGAAGACTGAAAAGCGATCGCTTTTTTACCAAAGATTACACAGCTGAAGTTTACACTCAATTTGGATTGGATTGGATTGACAACAACACCTTCCTAACAATCCTCCGCCGTCATTATCCCGAACTGGCACCTGCTTTCTTCGGCGTCAGCAACGGCTTTGCACCTTGGAGAAAGGTCGGTTAAATCGGGCATGGGGCATGGGGCAAGCAGGAAGTGTGGGAGGGGTGGGAGGATGGGGAAGAAATCTTTCCCCCCACACCTCCCTATCTCCCTATCTCCCTATCTCCCCTGCCTCCCCTGCCTCCCCTGCTCCCTCATCCCCCCAGTCCCCAATAAGAGAAACATCATGCAACATTTAGAAGAAATTCGGAAATTTTGGCATAATGCTCAAGATTTGGGTTCTTTGCCTGATGATTATCAGTCCTGGAAAGCTGCTCAAAAACAAGATTTTTTGTGGAATTCTAGAATTCTCAAGTCGAAATATGATCAACTTCCTCCGTTGAGGAAAATTGATATTGTTAGTTTATTTTTTACTGCTCTCAAAACTAAGATGGATCGTCAATTAGACGAAGCTCCTAGTAATTGGAAGAAAGCGATTCATGCTCACGGAAGTGTAGCTAAAATCAAGTTTATTTCCACAAATAATACTTCATTTTCTGGTTTATTTAAGGGAGCAGACTACGGACTTTTGCGTTTATCTGTAACTGGAGATCCCAGCGATCGCGGATTTGCTCCAGGTCTAGCACTGAAGTTGTTTGTGGATGAAAATCCTTCAGGTAATTTCTCGGCTTTAGTATCTTTAGTGGGGCAAGACAAAAACTATAATTTCTTCGCAAATGAATTATCAAATATCGTTCCCATAGCTAAGAGTTTTGGACCTATTGTCACCAACTTGATCTTTACCCGAGTTACCAAATATCCGACCAAACTCTATTTAGAGGATTTGGGAGAAATTGGTCAGCACGGGCAAAAAGAAAGTAAAGCTTATTATCCTGCACAAGTATTTCTTGTTCCTAATCCAAATATCAAGTTTGCTGAAAGTCCACCACATGACTTTAGGAATGACCTGGCTACTATCCCAACTGGAACATCTGTATATACTGTCTATGGCGTTAGTCAGGAAGAAGCTACAGATAAGAATGATAATCGTCAAAAAGCTAAGATTATAGGACACATTGAAACCACATCGGAATTTGTATCATCATTTTATGGTGATAGTCAATTGTTTTTTAGACATCAAAGATTTCGTAATCGCTAGTAGAGACGCGATTCATCGCATCTGTAGATAATGGGAAAATTTTTTATTGATTAATTTTTTCTCACGCAAAGACGCAGAGAAAGAGAACTTGAAAATATCCAAGTTATTGGTTGAAAAATTACGCGTTTGAATAAACAAAAATTATGAATAAAGAAGCTGAGTACGACTATATTGTTGTTGGTTCGGGTGCTGGAGGAGGCCCGGTAGCTGCAAATTTAGCAAAAGCAGGCTACAAAGTTTTGCTATTAGAAGCAGGTGGAGATCCGTTACGCGATGAAAAGGACAAAGATAGGGAACGGTACACTTACTCAGTACCAGCGTTTCATGCGCGGGCGACGGAAGATAACGATCTGAGGTGGGATTTTTTTGTTAAACACTACTCGGATGAGAAGCAGCAGCAGCGTGATTCTAAGTTTAGCCCAGAGCATAAGGGTATTTTGTATCCGCGAGCCGGGACGTTGGGAGGATGCACTGCTCATAATGCGATGATTACGGTGTATCCTCACAATAGTGACTGGGACAAAATTGCAGAAATTACAGGAGATGCTTCCTGGAACAGCGATAATATGCGGAAGTATTTTGAAAGGCTAGAGCGCTGCAATTATCTCGATCGCCCCATTAATCTTAATGATAATCCGACTCGCCACGGCTTTGATGGCTGGCTAACAACCAACTTAGCAGATCCTAAGTTAGTTGTGCGCGATCGCCAACTCTTAAAAGTTATTGTTAAATCTGCTATTCAAGCTTTAGGGGAACAAGGTAAAAGTTTACCCCAAGTAATTAAGGTAGTTTTTAAGAGTTTCTTGGCTAATATATTAGCTTTTCTCAAACTCCGCCAAAAAGATCCTCTGGAGTTCTTAGACACACTTTTAGACCCGAATGACTGGAAAATTACCAAAGTTAGTGGTGAAGGTGTTTTTTCTGTTCCACTCGCTATTAAAGATGGCAAACGCACTGGTACAAGGGAATATATTCGCGAAACCGAACGCCAGTTTCCCGACAAATTGATTGTGAAAACTCATGCATTGGTAACCAAGGTTTTATTTGATGAAAATAACACTGCGATCGGCGTAGAGTATCTTGAAGGTAAACACATATATCGTGCAGATCCTCAAGCCAATAAAACAGAAAATAACTCCCAAGATAGCCACACAGTGTTTGTGAAAAGAGAAGTTATTTTATCTGGAGGTGCTTTCAATACTCCCCAAATACTCAAATTATCTGGAATTGGTCCGAAAGAAGAATTAACTAATTTAGGAATAAAAGTGCGGGTGGATCTTCCAGGTGTTGGTACGAATTTACAGGATCGCTACGAAGTGGGTGTAGTAAGTGAAATGAATCAGAACTTTAGCATCCTGGATAATTGTACATTTACCGAACCAGAACCGGGACAGAAAATTAGTGATACTTGTTTATTAGAATGGAATCGTTCCAAATCAGGTGTATATGTAACTAATGGAGCGGTGTTAGGAATTATCAAGAAATCGCATGGAGATAGACCAGAACCAGATTTATTTATTTTTGGATTACCTGCTTTTTTCAAAGGTTATTTTCTCAAATATTCTGAAGATATTGGTAAGTATAAAAACCTGTTTACCTGGGCGGTACTCAAGGCTCATACCAACAACACAGCCGGTTCAGTAACACTGAGAACAACTGACCCTAGAGATATTCCAGAAATTAATTTTAAATACTTCGATGAAGGTAACGATGTCAACGAACAAGACTTATTATCTGTTGTCGAAGGAGTAGAATTTGTCAGACGCTTAACAGAACGTACTCAGTTGTTCACCAAAGCGGAAATGCTGCCAGGAAAGAGTATAGATGAACAACATGAAATCAAGCAATTTATCAAAGATGAAGCTTGGGGACACCATGCTTGTGGTACTTGTAAAATTGGGCGCAAAGATGACACAATGGCAGTTTTAGATAGCGACTTCCGAGTATATGGAACACAGAATTTACGAGTGGTAGATGCATCTGTGTTTCCTTTTATTCCTGGATTCTTTATTGTGACGCCCATATACATGATTAGTGAAAAAGCCAGCGATGTGATTCTGCAACACGCTGCAAATAAATCATCTTCAGCCAATTTTTAAATTTTAGACATCGGCTCCTTTCGGCTTAGCTCAAGGCAAGTCGCTCAGTCGAACGATTTTGGATTTTGGATTAAAAATCTGGCACAGGCGAATTAAATTTTATTCATCAAATTTTATCCTGATTATTTAAATATTCTGACTCGTGAATTCTAAATTTTTAACAATAAGGAATTTATATATGGAAGGTAAATTACCACACTTTGAAATTGGTTTAGTCATGGCTGGTGCTGTTTCAGCTGGTGCATACACTTCTGGTGTAATTGACTTTCTTTTTGAAGCTTTAGATCAGTGGTATGAGCAAAAAGCAAAACAGCAACAGCAATATGGTGATGATTTTTCCCAATGGGAAATTCCACCCCATGATGTTTTCATTAAGGCGATGTCTGGAGCATCCGCAGGTGCGATTGTTGCTGCAATTACAGCATCCTCGTTATATAGCGATATCATCCCTGTAACGGGGTATCCATTGAATAATCCAGTCAGGAATAAGCTTTATGAAAGTTGGGTACAAAGAATAGACATTTCTGAACTTTTAAAGACTCAGGATTTAGAAAATCCGAAAGCTCCTGTTTTATCTTTTCTTGATTCTACTATTCTTGACGATCTTGGCAAAGATGTTCTGAAGTTAAAATCTACAGGTACAAAACGACCTTACATTGACGATCCGTTTGAGGTTTATTTGTGTATTACTAACTTGCGTGGCGTTCCTTATGTAATTAAATCTCAAGGAGCCAATTCCAGCATTAAAGGACATTGTATGGTTAAACATGCAGATTTCATGCATTTTGCCATTGGTGACAAAAGTGATGAGGTTGAAGGTGCGATCGCTCTAAATCCAGATAAAATTGATATCAGTAATTGGAAACTATTAGTTGATTCAGCATTAGCCAGCAGCGCTTTTCCTGTGGGGTTTCCTCCTCGTGAACTTAAGCGAAGTAGTATAGATGAATACGAAAAACGTAAGTGGGAAATACCTGTTCGCAACCCAATGCTAACGGGTACGTGTTCAGAGTATCGCTGTATCACTCCTGATAAAGATTTACTGACCCAAGGTTCTTATGATTTTGTAACAGTAGATGGCGGGATTATTAGCAACGAACCCATAGAACTTGTTCGCTTGGCGCTGCGAGGTAATCAACAGCGAAATCCCCGTGATGGAGAGCAAGCAAACCGAGCTACTTTATTAATCGATCCATTTCCCAATGATGTAGATGCCGTGAATCCAAAGAATAATTTACTCAACATAGTATCGCGAATATTTAGGAGTTTTATCAATCAAAATAGATTCAAACCAGATGAATTAATTCTCGCTTTGGATGAAGATGTTTACAGCCGATTTATGATTGCTCCTGAACGTAGCGATAACGACCTTAAAAAACCCCTAGCTTGCGGTAGCCTCAATGCTTTTGGTGGTTTCCTATCCCAGGAATTTCGCCATCACGACTATATACTTGGTCGTCGTAATTGCCAAAGATTTCTTCAAAAATATTTTGTCTTACCAGCTTCTAATCCTCTGTTTGATTCATGGTCACAAGCACTGAGAAATAATCCGCAATTGCAAGTTGAAAAGGAAGGAGAAAAAGATATCTTTCTCCCAATAATTCCTCTGGTTGGTTCAGCAAAAAAAGAAGTTCATTTGCCACCTTGGCCTAAATATCAAAAAGAAAACTTTAAATCTCTTGAAAAACAAATACAAGAACGTATTGGGGTTCTTGTTCCTCGCTTAATTAATCAATCTATAAACGATTCTTTTACCCGTACTGCTCTCAAGATTCTTTGGTTTTTCAAGCGTGGAAGTTTAGCTAAAATGTTACGAAATATAATTAAAGACAATTTAGGAAAATACGATCAGCTATAGGATCGGAATTAATTAAAAAAATAAAAGGTAAGAGGCAATGGTCAATAGGCAATTAATCATTTTATATTCCACACTATATTATAGAAATCAGATTAAATTGCTGAATGAAATTCCCAAGAATTTAATCTTCTATAATTCTATTGCCTTTTGCCTTTCTTACTTCTCGTACCCATTTTGAAAAACATCTTCAAGTAAAGAAGCGAGTTCTTTATTTAACCGACCAGACTTGACAAATTCTGCATAGGTATCTGCTTCAATTGCCAATAATTCCCCTCGAAATTGTTCAGTAGTAAAGCTCTGAAGATTCGGATACTCAGTTTGTAATTTATTAATTTTTGTCTGTAAATTTGCAAGTTCACCTTCGAGAAGTTTCCCTTGGTAACGACGAAATTCTGGGTCGATACCAGGGCGTTTATCTGCTTGCAGGTGTTGTAAAACGCGTTCTAGCGCAACATTACGGGCTACTAATTCTAAATATTCCTCGCGTAAGGGTGCATCACCCAGCAAATTGAGTTTTTCTAGCAAAGGTTTGATGGTCAACCCTTGCACAAGCAAAGTAAATAAAACTACGCCAAACACCGTAGCAATGATTTTTTCTCGCTCTGGCAGTATTGTCGGTACACTCAATGCTAGGGCAATGGAGACGGAACCCCTTAGTCCACCCCACCATAAGATAGTTTGGTCTGGTAAAGTAATTTCCGCTTTGGTGATGCTGGTACTCAATTTGCTGAGAATGAAAATAGCAACTGCCCGCATCAAAATCATTGCTCCCACTGTCACCAGAATAATTTGCAGGTTGTCTCCCACGCTGGCAAAGCGTATTTGGTCCCCAATTAACAGGAAGACAATGGAGTTAACAAAGAACGCCAAAAATTCCCAAAACTCAGAAACAATAACGCGGGTGCGGGGATTCATCCCTATACGAGAGCCAAAGTTGCCCAAAATCAAACCTGTGGTTACAACCCCAATTACCCCAGAACCACCCAAGTCTTCAATAATCAGGTATGTACCGTAAGCGGAAACCAAAGTTAAAGATTGTTCTACTAAAGGCAAATCAAAGCGCTGGGTAAGGTAGGAAATACCAAACCCAATGAAAGCCCCGACTGCGATACCGATGCCGACAACTGTAAAAAGCTCAACTAAGATTGGCTGAAATTCTAATTCTACAGTTCTCAAAGAGAACGATACCAAAAAACCAAAGGCAACTACCGCCATCCCATCATTGAATAAGCTTTCGCCTTCCATTAAGGTGACAAGACGACTACCTACGCCTAGTTCACGAAACAAAGCGGTGACAGAAACAGGGTCAGTAGCAGATAAACTGGCTGCAATGAGTAAAGCTGTAGTCAGGGAGACAGCAACAAATTGATTGAGAGCGATCGCCACGCCTGCTATTGTTATCAATACCCCCAAAACTGCATACAAGCAAATTGGTACTAAATCCCGCTTCAGTTCCGACCATTTCAAATTCCATGCAGCTTCAAACAACAGCGGTGGCAAAAAAATGAACAAAATTAATTCTGGCGAAAGAATCACTAAACGAACATCGGCAAATGCCAACCCTAAGCCAACAATCACCAATAGTAAAGTGTAAGGTATCTGGCGAAACCAACTAAATATCTGCGGTAGTGTCGCCACACCTAAAGACACTGAAAGCACCAACAGAAATTGCTTGAGATTGTTGGTAATAACTTCCTCGGCGATCGCACCTTCAAGTACCATAAAAAGATTCCTAGTAGAATTTTGTACTTCTGCTCATCTGACTATTTTCAGATGACACCAAATTAATGTCAGACTTTCATTACCACAGAAAGAAGATTTAACAGTTAACCAAGTATTTAGGAGGAAGGTCTTGGGTAGCAACATTCGAGACCGCTTTAAAAATTTCCGCCGTCAGGGTTCCCAGCCAGAAAAACTCCAACAGCTACAAACAGAGTTGCTAGCAGAATCAACCCTAGACTCAGCTTACATAATTTTGATTATCAGTTCTTGTGCGATCGCAACTTTTGGTTTACTCTCCAACAGTGCGGCTGTAATTATTGGCGCGATGATTATTGCCCCCCTGATGTTACCGATTCGCGGTTTAGCTTTTGGTGCTTTACAAGCAGACATTACCTTATTTCGCAAGGGGGTAATCGCCGTAGCAGTCGGCACATTATTAGCAGTGGCGATCGCTTGTTTTTTCGGTTGGCTGGTGGGGTTGCCTAGGTACGGTAGTGAAATCCTGGCTCGTTCCAGACCAACATTGTTAGATTTAGGGATTGCGGTAGCGGCTGGTGGTATCAGTGGCTACGGTAAAATCGAACCGAAAATCTCAGGTACTGTGGCGGGAACTGCGATTGCAGTTGCCCTCATGCCGCCCATCTGTGTCATCGGTTTAGGCTTGGCCCAAGGAAATTGGTCGCTAAGTTTAGGAGCAACCTTACTCTACCTCACTAACTTACTGGGTATTGCCCTCGCCTGCATGGTGACATTCTCACTAGCAGGTTACACTTCAATGGCGCGGGCACGTCGTCCCCTAATTTTGACTATGGCATTGACAGCTATCTTGGTAATTCCCTTGGGTGTCAGTTTTGCCCGACTTATACGACAAACGCAACTAGAAACCAGCTTGCGAAAAGCCTTATTAAACCGCACCGTTACCTTTGGGCGATTGCAGTTGCTCAACAGCAATACCAACTGGTTGGCTAATCCCCCAGAAGTACGTTTGAGCGTCCGAGCAAGGGAATCAGTCACACCTCGACAAGTAGAGCTATTAGAAGAATTTATCGAACGAGAAATGGGGCAACGATTCACCCTAATTTTTGAAGTTGGTCAGGTGGAAGAAATTCGACGTTCCCAGCCTACACCCTGAAATATGGGGGCAAGGGCAATACAGTTCAGTTAAGCTTTTATTCTCTTCCCCTGCTTCCCCTGCTCAAGAACAGCCTGCCTTAACAG
Organism: Nostoc sp. CCY 9925; assembly: GCF_963920935.1. Lineage (NCBI taxonomy): Bacteria > Bacillati > Cyanobacteriota > Cyanophyceae > Nostocales > Nostocaceae > Nostoc > Nostoc sp. CCY 9925. The sequence continues at coordinate 36,122 of NZ_CAWUDO010000029.1, forward strand.
ATAAATTTGCTTAACCCAAGCGTATTGGGGAAGTTGTCATTGGTGTCAACTTAAAATAGAACCGATGTCTCGCAAGGAACTTCAGTTCCTTGCTGATAGCAAAAGTAATCTAAAGATTACTAAATATCCCACAAGATTTTGAGTCTACTTCAGTAGACTTAAGCTAAAAGCCCGTGAAATTTATTTCTTGGCGGGTGAGGAAGCCAACACCGAAGCTATTTCTAGCTTAAGTTGACACCAATGGACAGCTGTTTTGCCCCTACTATAATCTGTACCTCACCAACTTGCAATCTGGTGTAAAAAGTTTTTGATACTTGGGCGATGAATCCCACGGCTTAAAGCCGTGGGAGCGTCAATTAGCCTGCAACTGCTTGAGTTTATTATTCGCTGATAGTAGTAACTCTTGAGCTTTGAGATACGCCGTTGTGCCATTCTGCACTTTTTCTAATTCATTAATAATACTCTGCAATTGGCTGCTGACACGATTGCGGTCTAGAGTTTGAGGATCGTCAGGAATTGAAGCTAGCAAGTTTTCAATTTCTCGTTGCGCTGCTGATAAAGCCTCCACAGCATCTCCCTCAGCTTGCCGTCTGACTTTAACTTGACCTAAATTAGTCTCATAAATAGCTAGTAACTGTTGTGCTTCGGTATAACCAGCCACATCGTTTGTAGGAACGTCTTTAAGTCTTTCAATAGCTTCTTCCCACAAATGTTCTATCTGTCGCCATTCGCTGACAGTGTGGGGCGGATTTTGACCAGCTTTGGCAGCTTGCCAGGAAAATTGCCGTGCTGCGGTGATTAAGGCGCTGATGCGTTCATTTCCGGCGGCCAGTCCTACAACTTCCTGAAACTCACGGTTGTAGGCATCTAGTTGATTTCGTGTAGTTTTTCCTGCTAGGGTTTGACTGGGAATTTGTTCTAATTGATTTAGTGCTGTTTGCCAAGCAGCGATCGCTATTTTTTTATCGGTTACTGTTGCAGACTGTTGATATTGCTGTTTTGCATTTAATAAAGCCTGCATATTATCTGTGAGCAAAGTTTGAGCATTCTTTTCCTGAAAAACCTTAGCTTCTAACTGCCCAACTAAACGACGAGATGTATTAAAACCGTAGATGCTAAACTGCCCATGATACCACCAATATCTATATTCAGACAAATCGCTGACAAACCAAGTCGGCAATTCATCGAGATGTTTTTGGGCTTCTTGTAGCTTCTGTTCTCCCAAAGCCAAATCGGCTGGACTGGTAGCTTTTTCAATCAATTGTTCGGCTTGTTCGACTGTTACTAATGCCTGTCGATAGTGACGATCCACATTCATATAGCTAGGTAATAATAAAACAGGCGCATTTCGCAACACCGGACGGCGAATCACTGCGTAAGGCAGGTTTGCCACCCAAATCACACCAACAGGAATGCCTATAAGTATTGCCATCCAAATAAGTTTAGTGCCTATACCCCGCTTGGTTTTGACAGTTGGTTGATGGCGGGATTGGACTACAGTTTGTTGGCTAGTACTAGGCGAATATATCCCAGAACCATTTTGAGAATTTTTACGCAGAATATTCCAGTTAAGTTTGTTGAGAAAACTCATAAATATAGCCATTACTGTGTTTATTATTCCCAGTTTTTTCCAAGAAATATAAACAACAGACTATTTCGGGTTTTCTAGAGAATTCAATATTATTAACTGACTCTTTTTGAGGATAATTTCAAAGTATTTTATCAAAAAAAGTTTCTTTAAATCTAGTCTTTGGAATTGCGATCGTTAATAACTAAAGCACAAAATTCAAACCGTTTCTCCTTCTATGAGAGAATTTAAAAGTAGATTTCGGGATTGCTCGGACATCCTCTAAGATGAAAATTGATCGATATTGTTCAAATAAGTTTTCAGAACGTAATAGTGGATGTAACTCAACTAGTCAAAATTTCAATTATTCTCTTGCTGCTGGCTACAGGTGTAGCTTTGCTATCTCGGCAGTTACGAATTCCTTATGTCACCGGTTTAGTATTGGCAGGTTTACCAATCACTGAATTGTTGTCTCGTCCCCTTGGTTTAAATCCAACCCTTGTTTTAAATCTTTTTCTGCCAATTCTGATCTTTGAAGCTGGTATTAATACAGATGTCAGCCGCCTACGCAGCACCTTTAAACCAATTGCCCTGTTAGCCGGGCCTGGGGCTGTGCTTTCCAGTGGTATTATTGCCGTCCTCTTGAAATTTGGGCTGGGACTAAGTTGGATACCTGCCTTATTTGTCGGAGTAATTTTGGCAAACACTGATACAGTTTCCATGATTGCCGTCTTTAAGGAAATACCAGTACCTTCTCGGCTTTCCACCATTGTGGAAGGAGAAACCTTATTTAATGATGCTGCTGCCCTAGTTTCCTTCAACCTAATATCGCAAGTATATTCCACAGGTTCACTCACCTTACTAGAGGGAATTCAACAACTGTTATTTATTTCTCTAGGAGGCTGTATCGTCGGGTTAGTCTTGGGCTACTTAAGCATACCTGTGTTCGCTCGTTTAGACGATCCTCTCAGCAGCCTATTATTAACAGTTGCAGTTGCCTTAGGAACTTTTCAGGTCGGCCAATATCTAGGAGTATCCGGTGCTGTAGCTGTAGTTGTAGCTGGATTAATTTTTGGGAATTTAGGACTTTCTCGCAATACTTCTGCTTCTAATCGCATCACGTTATTGAGTTTCTGGGAATATGCCAGTTTTACCGTCAACACCTTTATTTTTCTATTGATTGGTGTAGAAATAGACCTGGGAACGCTCTGGAAAACTTTACCCGCAATTCTATTTGCAGTTTTAGCTTATCAAGTCGGGCGATTTCTTACAGTCTATCCCTTGCTAGCAGGAATTCGTTGGTTTGACCGCCCAATTCCTCTGCGCTGGCAACATTTACTGTTTTTAGGCAATATTAAAGGTTCACTCTCAATGGCTTTGGCTTTGAGCTTACCCACCACACTACCGGGGCGAGAAATCCTCATTGCTTTAGTATTTGGCAGTGTGTTGGTGTCATTAGTGGGACAAGGTTTGAGTTTACCTTGGGTAGTAAAACGCTTAAAATTATCTCAATTTTCAGAAGCTCAGCAACAAGTTGAAGAATTGCAAGCCGAGTTGATGACGAGTAAATCTGCACAAGAGGAATTAGATAGCCTGTTGAAATCAGGAGTGTTGCCAAAAGCCGTCTATGAAGAAATGCGTTCAGCTTATCAGGTGCGAATCGCAAAAGCTGAAAAAGCACTGCGGGAACTTTATAATCGCCGCCCTGAAAAGTTAGAAGCCAAAAATGGCGAACTCAGTAAACTCGACGCCATCCGTCGCCGTTTACTCTTGGCAGAAAAAGGAGCGCTCAATGATGCATTGCGAAAGCGAATTCTTTCAGAAGAAATTGTGCAAGGGCGGATACGAATTATTGATGAACAATTGCTGAAACTTGAAGATGATTAATTAGTTGTTGGGCATGGGGCATGGGGCATTGGGCATGAGTCTTGGATACTCGTGAACGAGTCTTTAATACTCGTGAACCAATACAGTTCAGTTAAGACTGTAGGCTAATGCATCCTACTTAAGGTTTACTAAGCTGTTCCACATTTACAACATGTGTACACTGTAGCCCTGTAAAGGGGTTTATTTTCTGCTATTTTGAGAGCGATCGCTGTCCATTATTTTGACTTTTAATAACTCTACCACTACTAGTAAAAGAAATTCCTTGCTGAAAATCAGTGCCAATCATCACTGCTTCTACTATCGGTTCAGATATTTGTGTTTGCGCTACCCACTCAACAATAAAGTTGGCTCCTAAACCTCCACTAGTGTCATTTCTATTAATAAAAAAATCTGTAGAAGCTAGGGCATCAAGTTGAATCGGACGCTCTAAATATTGCTTAACTAATTTACCGTCTGAGTTATAGTAACGCACAGAAGTCACAACCATCGAATTATTCAAATCTGTATTCCGAATGCTCAGGGTAATTGCTAACTCAAAAATTTCCTGTCGATTGTGATGATAAATATGAGAATAGACAGGAACATAGATAGTTTGACCCATTGCAATCTGAAAATTTTTATCAAGAGTCACTATCTTTTGAGATGTGCTTGTTTGAGTAGTGTTAGTTTTGGATTCTGGCGGAATTTCTGTTGATTGACAAGACGTAAGAAAAATTATAATAATTGCCAGATAAATATGGGGATACAGCTTCATCAAAACTATTAAAACCAATTAAATAGAAGGCAGTTTTGTATGGTGTGTTATTGACTAAGGTTGATAACACACCAAAAATGTAGGATCGTCATGTATCCTCAGCACTTATGAACTTAGTTTAAATCGTCTAATTGCCACCGGAGTGCCTTTTTAGCTTTGATAAGTGCGATCGCGGCTTTGGCATTCTCATCTAATACGCATTCTGGAAACACTGCCACAATTTCTTCAATCTTTTCTAGAGGATACCACCAACTCTCGCTTTCTCGATGAAAACGCCATCCCTCTATCGACCTGGCTTTAATCTGAAAACTTCCTCTTGGGTCATAGGGGCCAATCACCACAACTGCATTATATTCTTGACGAATTTCAATGCGTTTGTCTGGTTTTTGTGCATCCAGTTGGCGAGCGTACTGCAACACCTTTTGCACAAACACCTCTGGTACACGAATCGATTTAGTCGGTAAATGCTGCCATTTTGGAAGATAAGGGATTAAATTTGCAGCCTTGCCGCGTTTATTCACCATCTTTATCTCTGTAATTTCTAATTTATCAGGTTTTTGTTGCTAATTTTACTGATTGTTAACAGAGAAATATGGTTAACAGCCTCTATCTCTAGAAATATATACTGAGAAAACTTTTACCTACAGCCATGGTGGATTTTCTGCAATAATGCAACTTAGCGCGAAACCCTGGAAGTGACGGATCTGCGTAAATTAGCTAGAGCGCGATTGTAATCCAAGATAGCTGTAACTCGATTTCCCTGTGCTCTTGTCAGGTCGTTTTCCGCAGCAATTACCTCTGTTTGAGTCCCGACACCAGCTTGCAATCTCAACCTGGCTAAATCCAAAGCCTGCGTAGCTTGATTTAAAGCCACACTAGAAGTTTGCACATTATTTAAATTGGATTGTAATTGAGAATAATACTGTTCTACATTAAAGCGAATTTGGTCGCGCTGGCTAGCAAATTGAACTTCTGCGATCGCAATATTAGCTTTCGATTGAGCCGCACGTGCTTTTGCTGCTCCGCCATCAAATACATTTAAACTTGCTTGCAGTCCCACAGAATAGCTATCACTAGAACTAACGCCATCATTAAAGCGATCGCGCAGGCTGTAGCTACCTGCTAAACTAATTTGCGGCCCCAGTTGTGAAAGTGCCTGTCGTCGCTGTTGTTCGCTAATATTACGTTGTGCTAATTGCTGTTGCAATTCCGGACGATTTTGAAAAGCTTGGACAATAGTTTCTTCCACCGTTGGCTGCCAAAGACCTGCTATTTGTACAGGATCTGAGGCAGTGATATTAACTGACTGTGCCAAACTTAACAGGGTTGCAAGTTGCCGACGGGCGATTTGCTGCTGAGAAATAGCATTAGTCAGTTCTTGTTGAGCGTTAGCTAAATTCACCTGAGCTTGCAGTACATCAAACCCGGTACCGACTCCAGCGTCTTCTCTAGCTTGAGTATCCCGTAAACTCGCTTGGGCATTATCTACAGCAGACTGATTAATTCGTACTTGTTCATCTGCCTGTTGCAAATCATAATATTGAGTCGTGACATTCAGCTGAACTTCCAAAGATCTGCTTTCAACATCTAATTCATCTACCCGTAACTGTTCCTCAGCGGCTCGAATAGTAGCTTCTCGGTTACCAGAGGTATACAAATCATAATTGAGTTGTGCTGAACCATTAAAAGAAGTACTGGCTTGAGACGAATTGCTCCTAAAACCGTTACCACTGTTAGTCAAATTTCCGCTGATTCCAAGAGTAGGAAATAAGGCCGCTTGAGACTCCCGGAGTGCTGAACGACTGCGTTCTAGTTCTAAGATGGCTATTTGTAAATCTCGATTATTGCGTTGAGCTAATTCCAAAGCTTGTGTCAAACTGATTGACACAGTTTGCTGAACCCTCACTTCCTCAGGCTTGGTAGGAAATTGTAGAGGATTGGGATTGGGATTGAGAGAATTAGGAACCTGTAAAGTGCTTGAGGAATTTTGTGGTTTTGGGGGAGTTGTTGCACTTGCGAAAGTTGGAAAAAAAATAGCGATGCCTGACGGCAAGGCTACCGCCAACGCTAAAATAACCCAGGTAGAATTTACACACCAATAAATCAAATTCACATTCATAATTCATAATTCGTAATTAGATAGGATGTTGGCGAATGAAGGAATGGAGAATAACTGATGAAAAATGCCCCATGCCCAATGCCCCATGCCCTAATTTACAATCAAACCATCTTGAACTCGGATAATTCTTTTAGTTTGAGCAGCGATATCTGGTTCATGAGTGACAATTACAATTGTGATGCCTTGCTGATTCAGTTCTGTCAATAAATTCATCACTTCATAAGAAGTCTCAGTATCTAAAGCACCTGTTGGTTCGTCTGCCAAAACTAATGCAGGTCGGTTGACTAAAGCACGAGCAATAGCTACCCGTTGTTGTTGTCCACCAGAAAGTTGACTAGGACGGTTAGAAATGCGTTCTCCTAGTCCTACCTTTTCCAATGCTTCCAATGCCCTTTCGCGGCGTTTTGGTTTAGGTAAGTTAGCATAAACCATTGGCAACATGACATTTTCCAATGCTGTCGCCCGTGCCAATAAATTAAATTGCTGGAAAACAAAACCTATCCTTTGATTGCGGATATAAGCTAATTCATCATCATCAAAAGTTGTGAGGTTTCTGCCTTCAAAAATATAGTCTCCAGTTGTGGGTCTATCCAGACATCCCAAAATATTCATGAGCGTGGATTTACCCGAACCTGATGCACCCATAATGGAGACATATTCACCTTCTTCAATAGAGAGTTCAATACCTTTGAGTATGGGAACATTGATTTCTCCTAAATGGTAGGTCTTAGTAATAGATTCCATCCAAATCATTGTTGGCATATTGATTTTTGATTAATAAATAGTTAGTTATGAGTTTCAATTAAAAAAACTACTTAGTTCCTGAAATCCAATACGATAATCACCATCTAATTAAAATTGGTAATTCCGAGCCAAAATCTTGGGAATTACCTTCCTTGGCATTATCAAACTCTATTTCTAGTTGGTAAAAATTTCCCTGTGAAAATTGCACTAATCCAAGTTCAATTAGCGTTCTAACTTCAGGAGAAAAGTTTTGACCGCTGGGTAAGGTGACTTGTAATGCTGTAATTTCTTTGAATCCAACTTGATGAACTAAAGGAATTTGCCGTTCTAAAGCGTAATCTGTAGGTTTTTTAGTTGTGGGTGAAATGAAAATTAATGGTTCTGATAAATTGTCACTATTGGTTGCGATGGGAATAGAAGCTTTTGGTGGCAGGTATTCTGCATGGTAATCCCAAGTAGGAAATGGTATTTCTCGTGAATCTGATGCTCCTGTTGACCGGAATGCAATGCCAAAAGGGCAAGCCTGTGTTTCTTGCCAACGGCAGCGTTCCCACAAACCTGTAGGTCGAACAAGAGGAGATTGAGCTTCGTTAGCGTCAGAAAGCCAAAGTAACTCAAGATAAGCATTCTCAAAGAAAAAGCAAACGTTTGCACTCCCTTGACCTTGATGAATTCTCCGAGTACCTTCTGTGAGTCCAAAAACAGTTAGCAAATCTGCTGGTGGTGCTTCTGGTTCAACACACACAAAGATATGGTCTAGTTGAAGTTGCATATATTCACCTCTTTTCAGACAAACTTTTAATTTTTAAATTTTTAAATTTAAATTATTTAGTCACTACGTAAAGCGGTAATTGGATCTAATTTGGAAGCGTTGCGTGCGGGAACAACTCCAGCAATTAAGCCAACGGTTATCGAAAGCCCAAATCCAGCAATAATTGATAAAAAAGAAATTACGAATGGAAATTTAAAAATATTTGCAGCTGCATAAGCAATCATAATACCACTTACCATACCAATGCATCCGCCAACAATGGAAATGACGATCGCCTCCGCTAAAAATTGATTCAGGATTGCTGAATTGGTGGCACCTACGGCTTTACGAATACCGATTTCCCGTGTGCGTTCGACTACGGAAACTAACATGATGTTGGCAATACCAATGCCACCAACTACTAAAGAAATGCCAGCGATCGCTACTACCATGACTGTAAATAAACCCACAACATTAGTGAAGGTACTAACAATATCAGCTTGGTTAGTGAGCCGGAAATCATCAGCTTGTGGTGGATAAATATTATGCCGCAAACGTAATAGATTGGTGACTTGAAACTGAGCCGCTTCTAAATCTTCTTGATTGGGGGATTTGACTAAAATTCCGGTTACAGAAACGCCGACCAAAGCATTATTACCAACTAGTCTTGCTGACATACTAGTTAGAGGAATGAAAATTTGGTCATCTCGATCCATCGGTCCTTGAGAACCTTTAGGTTCCATCACCCCAATGACTTCGTAAGCTTCTCCCTGAATCCGAATTCTTTGGCCAATAACATTGCTACTTTGTCCAAAGAGTGTGCGTTGGACTGTAGGGCCAAGAACAGCTACTTGGACAGCGCTATTTAGTTCTTCTTCAGTAAAATATCTCCCCTGCTGGGGGTGGGTATTTCTCACTTCTGGATAGTTTAAATCTGTACCATAAATTGTTGTTGAGGTGTTCTGTCCTGTATAAACAACTTGGGCACTTCGTTGCAGGTAGGCAGAAACAAGTTGAACTGATGGCGCTTCTGTGGCGATCGCTTTGGCATCTTCCCAAGTTAAGGTACTGCTAGAACCTATTCCTTGACGGACATTCCCGCTTCTGGCTGCACCAGCCAAGATTTGCAGCACATCTGTACCCAATGCTTGGATTTGTTGTTCAACTCCCTTTTGCACTCCTTGACCGACAGAGGTAATCGCAATCACTGAGGAAATGCCAATAACTACGCCCAACATAGTTAATCCTGTGCGTAATTTATTACTCCACAGTGTTTCTACCGCCATTGACAATATTTCGGACAACGGCACTGTACGGTTATTCTTAACTTTGTAAAAACCCTTAAATATCTTAAACATAAGGTTGTATTTAAAACTAACTTTAAGGGGAACCGCCGCCTGAACGACCTCCTCTTCCTCCACCACCACCGCCACCACCGCCTCCGAGGCCTGGAAAAACTCCTCCTCGTGGTGTTGATTGGGGACGCGATCCTGGTGGGAAACTCAGCAGCACCCTTTCATCTCCTGTCAATCCAGACTTAACTTCAGTAAAGTTATTTGCGGTGACGCCGGTCTCAATGGGAGTGAACACAGGTCTGTTATTGTTTCCTGGTACAAACACGCCTGTGGCATTTTCTTGACGCACCACCGAGGCTGTTGGCACCACTAGGGCATTTTTCACTTCACCGACTTGAAAGTCTGCTTCTACATTCATCCCAGACCGTAGTACCCTTTGAGGGTCTGAAAGTGAGACTCTGACTTCAAAACTGGTAACGTTTTGTTCCACTACAGATTGAGCAGCAATTTGCCTAACTTTCCCTTCAAAGATTTTTCCTGGGTAGGCATCCGCCTGAATGGTGACTTTTTGACCAACGCTAATTTTGGAAATATTGGTTTCGGCTAAATTAGCGACAACTTCATTTGTGGAAGCCAGAGCCAAGATTGAAGAAGAAGTGGCAGAAGATAACTCACTACTGGCAGTTGTGGGAGTTACGAAAGCACCTGGATCGGCATACTTTTTGGTCACCACGCCATCAAAAGGAGCGCGAATGATCGTGTCATTGATTTCGGCTTGGATATTTTGCAGTGAACCACGAGCAGATGTTACCTGGGCGCGGGCTGCGTCTATATCTTCTTGGCGGGTTCCGGCTTTGAGGAGTGCCAAAGCTTGTTGTCTTTGATTGACTACAGCTCGTGCTTGTTCGATGTCTTCTGGACGCGACCCAGCTTTTTGTAGAGCCAGTGCTTGCTGTGCTTCATTAACAGCACCTTGGGCACTATCCTTGTCGGCACGGGTTTGATTTAGAGCTTGAAGAGAAATTCCCCGTGCATTGTAAAGTTGTTGATTGCGGCGAAAATCATCTTCCGCTCTGCTCAAGTTTGCTTGAGCGCTTTGTAAACGTGCTTGTGCTTGGGCAATATCTTGAGAGCGATTACCTGCTTGTACCTTTTGCAGATTCGCTTGGGCTTCGTCGAGTTGTGCCTGTGCTTGGGCAATATCCTGAGGGCGATTACCTGCCTGTGCTTTTTGCAGATTCGCTTGGGCTTGTGCCAATTGTCCTTGAGCGGAAGTCAGTTGTCCCCGCAGATTGGAATCATCCATGTAAGCCAAAATCTGCCCTTGTCTGACGAGATCTCCTTCCTTCACCAGTAGTGTTTTGAGTACGCCTGAATTTTTCGGGCTGAGGTTGATTGACCGTTCCGGCTTCACTTCTCCATTTGCTGAAACTTTGATTACTAAATTCTGCCTTTGTACAGGCCTTGTTAGCACTCGGCGTCTGGCTTCTTGACGGGGAACAAGGGCTACTTGGTAATAAACCGCGTAACCAATGCCACCCAACAGGGCAAGTACGAGTAGCCAAGAGAGCCAATTTTTCTTGCCCTTTTTTTTCTTTACCTCTGGAACCAAAACTGGTGAATCTACAGTGTCTGGTGTATTAAATTGCATATTCATTTAAGTCTAGAAGGAACGGCTACCGAGCTGTTCTTCACGGCTAAAACTATAGCCTGGTAGCTCCATACTGACAATTATTTTGAGTTTTTAGTTTTAAAGGTTAATTTGCAGTACCAGTCCATCAGGAAGCCTGAAATAACCATCACGTACTCTAACTAACCTTGCAGCAGGAACAATTTCCTGACTGGGAAGAAGAATATCCCCATTGGGAAGTCTAAAGTAACCTTGATTACGTAGTCTAACTATGCTCCTAGCAGGAATAATTTGTCCATTAGGATATCTAATGTCACCATTACCAAGTCTGACTACTCTGCCATAAGGTTGGTTGTCACGGTTCCAATTGTCCCAGTTTGAGCGATTTCTGACTTCTCTGGGATTGGGTCTGCCGTCACGGTTCCAATTGTCCCAGTTTGAGCGATTTCTAACTTCTCTAGGATTGGGTCTGCCGTCGCGGTTCCAATTGTCCCAGTTTGAGCGATTTCTGACTTCTCTGGGATTAGGTCTACCGTCCCGGTTCCAATTGTCCGGGCTTGGGAGAGTTCTGACTTCTGTAGAATTGGGTCTGCCATCGCGGTTCCAATCTCGATCGCTCTCACCAATCACGTAAACTTCAGTTTGAGCATTTGCAGGCGCACTCAAAAGAGCAGGAAAAGCGATCGCGGCAGCAGTTAAGACTATACATGCACAGTTTTGTTTCAACATAATATTGACTCCTTTGTGCTTCGATTTTGATTCAACAATTTTTAGACAGTTGCTTTGTTTTGGTATTACAGCAGAACTGAGAATTTGGAATTTTAGCAGGCAATAGGCAACAGTTGAAAAAACCCATCTGCCAAACAGGCTTAATGTCTGGCTACCAAAGCCAAGCTGTATAATTCATCAAGTTGAAATCCGCTGTAAAATGTATAATTTTTACCTCCTCGTATAAATTCATACATAACAATTATCGATCAAAACGTCCAAACTGATGTAGGACTAAAGTCACAAGTAATTCCAGCCTGGTGTATGACCAAAGTCATCAGTTTTTTTAATGGGGGAGTGGGGAGGCAGGGGAGGCAGGGGGAGAAATAATCAATGCCCAATGCCCAATACAAGATTTTACTGCCGCCAATAGCGGAGATCGTTTAAGCTAGCTGAAAGATTCTTTGATTAGTGGCTTAGAGGCGGTAGTGTGCCTAAACATTTTTATTTGATTTTTCTTGTGGTTGTCTGTAGTTTGTGGAGTGTACCAAAAGCCGCTAACGGGCAGGCATTAATACCCCATACACTGCAACTAGATGCAGCAAAGTTAGAAAAGCAGGGGTTGACTCTGGCGCAAGAAGCGGCTCAACTAGCTCAGTTTCAACAGGTTGACTTAGCTTTGCCACGAGCGCGACTGGCTGCTCAACTGGCTCCCAATAACGATAAAGTATGGTTACTCTTGGGTGGATTGCAGTTACAAACCAAAGAGTTTGATGCAGCGATCGCCACCTTAAAAAAAGCTCAATCTCTCAACCCCAAAAATGCTGATATTGTGTTTGCTATAGGATCGGCTAATTTCCAACAGCAAAAGTACCAAGAGGCTGTTGTTAATTACCAAGAGGGTTTGAAGTTAAAACCTAACGATCCAGAAGGATTGTTTAATTTGGGTAATGCTTACTTTCTCTTGGGTCGATTGCCAGATGCTATCGCTCAGTACAATCAAGCTGTGACTTACGATAAAAAATTCTGGCCGGCGATCAACAACATAGGCTTAATCAACTACGAACAAGGTGATACCTCAGGAGCGATTAAGCAATGGCAATCGGCTGTAACCATTGATAAACAAGCCGCAGAACCTTTACTAGCTTTAGCAGTGGCACTGTATACTAAAGGCGATGCCTCCGGCGAGCTACGCTTACGCCAACAAGGACTCAGCCTGGGAGAAGCCGCACTCCGCATCGATCCGCGCTATGGTAGTTTGAATTTTCTCAAAGAAAATCTTTGGGGCGAGCGCCTACTATCTGATACGAAAAAATTCCTAGAATTACCTCGTATTCAAGCAGCTCTACAGCAAGGGGGAAACTCATCAGTCCCTGAACAACGGCCTACCCAATAGGGGTGGGGAGTGGGGAGGCAGGGGAGATGGGGGGATAGGGAAGTGTGGGAAGTGTGGGAAGTGTGGGAAGTGTGGGGAGTGTGGGGGGAAAGATTTCTTCCCCATCCTCCCACCCCTCCCACACTTCCTGCTTGTCCCATGCCCAATGCCCAACTCCTATTACCACTTGCGGAACAGTATCTGCTTGTAGTACATATATACTTAATTAAAGATAGGAACTAGTCGGCCAAAAACATTGTTGGGCGAGTATTCCGAAAATCAGTCGTGATTTTTCAGTCGTTGTCTGTGGGTAGAAGTGTGATAATTTGCTCAACAAACTGTTGATGGTCAACAACTGGCTTAGAAATGTAGCCATCAGCACCGCTTTGCTTGAGGAAATTCTCGCGATCGCCTTCCATAGCGTGCGCTGTCACGAGAATAACGGGTAAGTTTGCTGTTTTTGGGTCTGATTTCAACATTTGTGTAATCTTGATGCCATCAACTGACTTGCCTTGATAAACACTTCTTGAGAGAGAAACGTCCATCAAAATCAAGTCTGCTTCTCCTGATTGGGCAATTTTTATTACTTCTTCCACATTTTCAGTGTGTTTTACACCCAAGCCGCCGCGCTTGGACAAAATCTTGGAAAAAACACGAGCATTAATTAGATCGTCTTCGACAATTAAAACAGTTTTCATGAGAATTTTAGTTATGGAGGTGGGGGATTCAAAAATTGGTCTTGGACAGTTTTGAGCGTTAACCGTACCCTTTGGAATATTGCTACGCTCAGGGGCGACCATAAGAGAAGTTCTGAACTCAATCAGCTACAAACTTTTGGTAAAATTCAAAATTCCTGTGGAAAATTTGAGCCACTTTGTTGTACGGCTATCCTAGCTTGTTTACCTTTGGCCTTCCTAGAGGATTTAAGTGGCGTCTGTTTGCCTTTAAGGTTGGCACAGCCATCACCTCAACTGGCTCAGAGTTTGCCCAAAATTTCAAATTAAGAAATGCAATCATGGTAAATATCCTGGCTACTAAATGTATGTAGATTATAGTCGTCTGCCTTCTTTTTAATAGTCAATCAAGAGCCTCATCATCAAGGATGATACTACTGCTTTTTCTTCTGTGACTATCAAGATTTTGTCAGGAATCCCATTTCATCCGTTATGCTGTGGTTGCTGGAGTATTGAGTTTCGTCGGTTTTTGTGTAGTTAAATTTCAGGGAAAAAACTCATGGCAAAACAGTTAAACCTTCTCTCAACGGGACAGGTCATTACAACAGCCCTGCACACCGAGATGCAACGGTCTTACTTAGAATATGCCATGAGCGTGATTGTCGGGCGAGCGTTACCAGACGTGCGTGATGGCTTAAAACCAGTGCATCGCCGTATTTTGTATGCAATGCACGAACTCGGTTTAGTACCAGATAGACCCTATCGGAAATGTGCCCGTGTAGTAGGTGATGTACTGGGTAAATACCATCCCCACGGTGACCAATCAGTTTACGATGCCTTAGTAAGGCTGGTGCAGGACTTTTCTAGCCGCTATCCTTTACTGGCAGGACATGGTAACTTTGGTAGCGTCGATAATGACCCTCCAGCAGCGATGCGCTACACAGAAACGCGTCTTGCACCCATCAGCTATGAGGGAATGCTGACCGAAATTGGCGAAGAAACGGTGGAATTTGTCGGCAACTTCGATAATTCCCAGCAAGAACCAACGGTGTTACCTGCTCAGTTACCATTTTTGTTACTCAATGGTTGTTCTGGTATTGCCGTAGGGATGGCGACGAATGTCCCACCGCACAACTTAGGGGAAGTGGTCGATGGATTGATTGCCTTAATCGACAGCCCAGATTTGTCAGATGAAAAGTTATTCGAGCTAATTCCAGGGCCGGATTTTCCCACTGGTGGGGAAATAGTTGGTGAGGCGGGAATTCGGGAGGCTTACACTACGGGTAAGGGTGGAATTGTGCTGCGGGGACTGGCGACGTTGGAGGAAATTCCAGCAACGAGAGGAAGCAAGCGCCGAACGGCAATTATTATCACAGAATTGCCATATCAAGTAAATAAAGCAGGCTGGATTGAGAAGGTAGCGGACTTAGTAAATCAAGGTCGCCTACAAGGAATTTCCGATCTCCGAGACGAAAGCGATCGCGAAGGTATGCGGGTGGTAATCGAACTTAAACGCGATACAAATCCCCAAGAAGTTCTGCAAAATTTATATCACCAAACTGCTTTACAAAGTAACTTTGGGGCAATTCTGTTGGCAATAGTCGATGGACAACCCCGCCAGTTAAGTTTGCGGCAACTTTTACAGGAGTTTTTGAGTTTCCGAGAACAAACTCTCAACCGTCGCTATAGTTATGAGTTGGGGAAAGCCCAAAATCGATCGCATTTGGTGGAAGGTTTGCTGAAAGCTTTGTCTAATTTAGATGAAGTAATTGAAATTTTGCGCCAAGCTACTGATGGTAGTACTGCCAAAATCAACCTTTGCAGCCGACTCGATTTAAGTGAGGTACAAGGAGATGCAATTCTAGCTATGCCGTTGCGCCGCCTCACCAGTTTAGAGCAGCAAAACTTACAGCAGGAATTTGAAGAACTCAGCGAGCAAATCGATTTATTACAAAGATTACTAAGCGATCGCCACGAATTACTCAAGGCGCTAAAAAAAGATTTGCGATCGCTCAAACGCAAGTACAACGATGCCCGACGCACAAAAATATTAGAGGAACAAAAAGGCACAGTAGGCCAGGAGCACAGGAGTAGAGGAGCAGAGGGGCAGAGGGGCAAAGGAGCAGAGGAGGAAGAAGAAAACGTCAAACCTTCCGAACCAGCACAGGAAGCAATTTTAGAGTTTACCCAACGGGGTTATGTCCGCCGCATTCAGACATCTGGGAAGAAGTCGAAAATTGAAAATGGTCTGCACGACCATGATTTTCTGATCCAAACTGTATTGACAGATACAGAGAAAGATTTGCTAATACTAACCAGTGGCGGTAAAGTCTACCCTGTGAAGGTGGGAGAAATTCCCCAAACCACTGGACGTTCTCCACGGGGAACACCACTGATTACCATGCTCAGCAATACTGCTCAAGGCGCTCAAGAAGATGTGGTTAGCCGATTTTTACTACCAGAAAATCTTGAAACTAACCAGATGGTTCTCCTGACAAAACAGGGACGAATTAAGCGTTTGTCTTTGGAGGAATTTACTAATTTGACTCGTCGCGGAATTACAATTTTGAAACTCAAAGACGACGATCAATTGTCATTTACCCAGTTCACTATTCCAGGGGAGCATCTGATTTTAGCTAGTTCTGGTGGGCGAGTATTACGCTTTGCTGTTAATGACGAACAACTACCAATCATGGGTCGTACAGCGATGGGTTTACAAGCATTTCGACTATTGAGAAATCAGCAAATGGTTGGTTGTGTGAATGTCAGCAAAGATGACCAGCTATTGTTAGTGACTCAAGAAGGATATGCTAAGCGGATGGTTGCGAGTCAATTAAGAGGAGCTAATCGAGGCGATTTAGGCACGCAAGCGCTGAAATTTACCAGCAAAACTGACAATTTAGCTGCTATGGTAAAGGCGATCGCTTCTAGGGAAGTAGCTCTAGTGACAAACAAAGATCGGGTAGTGCGGATACCTGTAGAAGCAATCCCTATTTTAGGCAGAGATGTTAAAGGTGAAAGCATCATCCAACTTAACCGGGATGAAAAAATTATCACCGTCGTTGAAGTCCGCTCATAAAGAACGCCAAGGATTCGTAGAGTGTGCGTAAGTCCTAACTAAGTAAAAATCAAGCAACATCAACAGTGAGCGCGAAGACAGATTGAGTAGCAAGCATTTTCCTTACCACTTCTTTCTCGATGCCCAAAATTTCTAAGCAGCTTAACTCGTCTATGATGTTCAACATACTATGTTCTGTTACACGAAAACCTTGTTCGTAAACAAACTGCCGTGCTAGATCGAGTGTGCCAAAATTATTATTTACTAAAGACCTGCCTGTGAGGTTAGTGCCTGTTTGTAATAGCTTTTGTAAACCTGAGTCATCTTGTTGCGATCGCACTAAACTACCTGTATCAATGAAATCAGGAGTAATCCAAACACCACCATAAGAGTGAAGCATGTCGCGGATATTGGCACACACAAGTTGTTTTTCTGCCAAAGTTAGATGTGTCAGCAATCCTTCACACAAAATCATCACTGGTTGTTTGGATTTGAGTAAAGGAGTACTCTTGGAAAACTCGCTAGGACGCCTTGTAGCATCAATTTCTATAAAATGCAGGTTAGGACGTTCCCCGACTAATTGCCGAATTAGTTGCTGTTTGCAACGAATCATCTCAGGTAAGTCACTTTCAATAAAAGTGATATTCGGATTGCTAGACATCAAAAGTCCACGCGGTAACAAACCAGATGCCAGTTCTAAAACTTGTGTTATTTGATATTTAGCTATGACCTGGTTGATGGCTTTATAACGAGCTTCCACACGCGCGGTAAGCAAAACACTTCTGTCTTGATTTTGTGGTTGAGGTAGCTTTACCAACCCTTGCTTTTCTATTAATTGTGCCAACTCCTTAGCATAAGGAATATCTGTGAACTGTCTAGCTAGACTAACCAGGAAACCAGTAAGGACAATTTTGTCAAAGTCATTAGTTTGCTGTTTGTTCATAAGTTTTTCAATCTACTAACAAACAGTCTAGATATTAATTTATTAAATTGAAATTGGTTTAAATTATAAATTAGTTTTATTGGTAATAACTCTAACTTAACTATCTCGATGACAAAGCTAAATTAATAATTTTAGTAAGTGCGTAGATAACAAGCACTCTTAATTATTTAACTCTTTAACCACAAGATTTCTAAACAAGGTACTTTCAACCTAAGTAGAATGGCGCAAAAAAACCAAAGTATGTAACGGAAAGTAAAGTTGCTCAAAAAGCTTTTCCCTTCTGCCTCCTGCCTTGTCATAACGACAATTTTCAACACCGACCTACTTATGAACCGTACCCTAGATTCTGAATTAATGCTAATAAATCCTAATTAAATTCTAGTTAATACATATTATTTAGAATTTAAATTGTTGTTTTTAAAAGGTTATAGTTATCCATAACTAGTTAAATGTTAAAATAATTGATAAATACTCTCAATAATTTTATCTA
The DNA here is from genome assembly GCF_963920935.1 of Nostoc sp. CCY 9925. NCBI lineage: Bacteria > Bacillati > Cyanobacteriota > Cyanophyceae > Nostocales > Nostocaceae > Nostoc > Nostoc sp. CCY 9925. The sequence goes on from NZ_CAWUDO010000029.1 coordinate 54,117, forward strand.
CTCTGCAAAAGTCTTCAATAGTTGTATCGAAAGATAGATGTTTCAATTCTTGTAAATTCACTATTACATTAAATGTCAAGAAGTCGCAACAAAAATATAATAATCGTTGTTTTTATTAAAATATTTGTTATATTAGTTTACGTAAGGCAATAAAGCTTAAAAATTTAATTTGGAGTGTCAACAATGACAAATGCAACCACAACAAAAGTTACTACTCCTGTAGTTGAAGATCGTAATGCTTGGCGTTGGGGCTTTACTCCACAAGCAGAAATTTGGAACGGCCGTTTAGCAATGATTGGCTTTTTAGCGGCAGTACTCGTTGAAGTTTTTTCTGGCCAAGGTTTCTTACACTTTTGGGGCATCCTTTAATACCATTTTGGATTGAGAATTTCTTTTCCACAAAAGGTTCTGCTAATTCATTTTTCAAATTGGTATAAGTTTCAATATCTAAGATGACCCATAAATAAAAAAACCTGGAGTGATTACCCACTACCAGGTTTTTTATTTGTCATTTGTCCTTTGCGTTTTGTTTCTTCACTAATGACTAATGACTAATGACTAATGACCAATGACTATTGATAAATGACTCTTGATTACCGAATATATTCCTTGAGAACGCTGTTGCGATTTGGGTGACGTAGCTTGCGGAGTGCCTTCGCTTCAATTTGACGAATGCGTTCGCGGGTGACGTTGAAAATCTGCCCAATTTCTTCAAGTGTCTTCATTCGACCATCATCCAAGCCGTACCGCAGTCTGAGAACATCGCGTTCGCGAGGGCTGAGACTGTCGAGAACTTTTTCTAGGTCTTCGCGCAGCAGATTTTTGGAGACTTGATCTTCTGGTGTTTCACCATCGGATTCAATAAAATCGCCCAACCGAGAGTCTTCTTCTTTCCCAATGGGCGTTTCTAACGAAATAGGTAACTGGGCGGATTTAGCAATAAACCGCAACTTCTCAATGGTCATTTCCATGCGAGTGGCGATTTCTTCTTCCGTGGGTTTGCGACCCATTTCTTGAGATAATAATTTGGTGGTTTTCTTAATTCGAGAAATGGTTTCGTAAAGGTGGACTGGAAGGCGAATTGTGCGGGATTGATCGGCGATCGCGCGGGTAATTGCTTGACGAATCCACCATGTAGCGTAGGTAGAAAACTTATAACCCTTTTCGTGGTCAAACTTTTCAGCGGCACGAATCAAACCAAGACTGCCTTCTTGAATTAAGTCTTGGAATGACAAACCACGATTCATGTATTTCTTAGCAATTGAAACTACAAGACGCAAGTTAGATTGCACCATCTTGTCTTTCGCTCTGCGTCCAACATGCAGGCGATAACGAAAAGCTGGTAGTGGCAGTTGCACGGCTTCTGCCCATTCACTATCGCGAGGATCGCGATCTAACTGTTCTGAAAGTCTTTCCCTTACCCTTTCTAATTCGAGTAAATCAGCAATTTTACGGGCTAATTCAATTTCTTCATCTGCCCGCAATAGCCGAATTCTACCAATCTCTTGCAAGTAAAGCCGAATCGAATCTTCTGTGTAGTGCTTTTTCTTGCTTTGTGTCCGACGACGCGATTTAGCGGCTTTTCCAGACTTTGCGTCGTCCTCATCAGACTGAGGCTCTAAAAACTCATCTTCACCTTCATCTACGATCAGCAAGTCCTCTTCATCATCAATTAAGAGTTCTTCTAACTCGAGCTCAGGCTGATTCATTATTTCTAGGTCAGGCTGATATATGCTTTCGAGTACGTTGTTAGCCTGGTTCATGCCGCGTTCCTCATGCTCCTTGCAGAATCAATTACTCAAGATGTGTTTAATGCTCTTTAAAACGAGCTTGTTGACAACCGAAAATAAGCTTTTTGGCAGATTTACCAGAGATATTTTCGGCACTTTTGCACCTCTTTTAGAGGGCTTTTTACTTTAGTTTAAGTCACTAACAAAAGGTGACTTGCTCAATGAAAGTAAATGTCATATGTGTTGCTATCACACATATTTTTTAAGTGACTGGTCTTAAAAAAAGACTCACCTTTACCAAAAACTTGCCACTCAATACAAACTAATTCAGACTTTTGGCAGATTTTCGTATAAAGACTCTTCCGATTGTAGCCTGTTTCACAGAAATTGCACTCTATTTTGTGTATCGATCATGAATTTATTAAACAAGTGTTAGCCACTTTTACCAAAAAGACATTAAACACGGGAATTACACCCTTAAACATTTTCTAGACTTTTCGGAATTGCAGTGGTTCTTTGATTACGTTTAAAAGTTAAGTACACTTTGTTTTGCTCAATTTCATGTATTTTACACAACATTAATTACTGAGAAAGAGTGCATTGTTATGTTAACTCAGGCGAAAAGTCTTAACCTACCTATTTTACATTTCCTTCATAAATCATTCAGTCCTTGGATCGAAGTGGATTTTTCCTATGAGTAAATACAACAACAGTGGTGGTACTTGCCTTAAACCAGTTAACCTTCTGCGTAATAATTACCTTAACTAAGGAGTTGAGGTTGTCACAGAATCGACCTGATAGCAGATCGCTTTAGGTTTAACTAATTTGGCCTTATTCACACGTTAGCGCACTGTGGCGATTTCAGCCCTATGAAACTTGACAAACTCTTCTTATTGTATACAACGATATTTTAATCAATTCAAAAATGATTTGCCCTGAAAGATCGTTGATATTAGTTTACCTAAGGCACAAGTACATTGAATACATGCGATGCAATAACTATTCCCCGAGTCGTACATGAAGATATTAACAAGTTTTCAGCCAGATGGTGTTTGCTCCCAGTAGGCATTGCCTTGAGGAAAGAAAACTCAAAGATTTGCCTGATGACTTGGTTGAGAAGCTTTTGTAAGTAAAGTATTTGTAATCTTAGATACTTTAAATTCAGTAAAATTTTGTCATTTTGTCATCTGATTATGAGAAATCCTCAAGATACTTATTAACTGTTGTTTGATAGATGATATTTAGTTATGTTATCCAAGCATAACAAATGTGTTTCTCGCTGGTGGGCAAAAAGCATTAATCGACTATTTTCCAACAATGTTGGTAGTTTTACAGGTACTTTTGCATTGATTTTTTTAAATCTTTACAATAACTTAAATTATATGATGAGTTGCTAGCTGAAAAATTGAGATTTTATGTAGTATGTGTATTAATGAATTATAGTTTTTGCAGGCTTGAATTTATTGGCTCTTAAGCGCTGAAGACAAGGACGTTTTTCTTTTTACCCTTGTTCGATAAAGGTTAAGTGGCGTTTCAACAATGTAGATGTATTAACTTTCTTGAACTAACGTGGTGTTGGTGTGGCATTTAGACTTGCGGGAAAATTGGGTGGCAAGATTACCTGGTCAACGATGTGAACGATGCCATTGCTAGCTGGAATATCAGGCTGAGTCACTTTAGCATTGTTAACGGTTATAGTTTTAGTACTAGGATCAACTGTGATTTTAACGGTAGCACCCTCGACAGTTTTAACTTGTCCAGATTTCAACTCTTGGGAGGTAATTCGTTCGGGTATAACGTGGTAAGCCAAAAGTCTGACTAATTGTTGCTTGTTAGCGGGCTGTAAGAGTTTATCTAAAGTAGCTTTTGGTAAAGCAGAGAAAGCCGCGTCAGTAGGTGCAAAAACTGTGTAAGGGCCTGGTGTAGTCAATTGTTCATTTAAGCCCGCTGCTCCTACTGCTTTGATGAGAGTTTGAAACTGTCCTTGAGCGGCGGCTGACTTTGCCAGTTCTGCTAAATTTTGGCTAGTAGTGGGAGTTGGTGGGACAGGAGAAGGAATTGTTATGGGGGTTTGGGCAACGGGAGGAACAGTTGCTGTAGGAGTTTCCGTGACAGGCTCAGCGCAGGCAGACAGAGCAACCAAGCTACTTGTGCCAATAATTTTAAAAAATGTTTGTCTTACTATGCCTTTAGTCGTTTTCATAATTTTGTCTAGAACTCAGTTAAATAAGTAATTATTGACAATAATTAATGAATTTATGAATATAGTCACTTATCTAACGACATAATTTCTAGTCATATAAAAATTAATACCAAATATTGAGTATTTTCTGAGTTTGCCATCAGTCAAAAGATATAAGTTTTTTATATAGTTATGTCGCAGCACAGCTGTAGTCAACTTTGAGGACGCAATCAATAGACTTCTTGCAGAAGTGGGGAAAAGGGTAAAGAAAAACAATGGGTAATAGATTTTCTATCCATTACCCATTACCAGGACCACAAATAATCAGAGTGGTAAGAAAAAATTGAATTAAATATCTAAATCGGTGAAGTTGAGTTTAGAACCATAGGTTTCAATGAATTCTCTTCTTGGTGCGACACGATCGCCCATTAAAATAGTGAAAATGCGATCGGCTTCGGCAGCGTCTTCAATTTCAACTTGCTTCATTTTGCGAGTTTCTGGGTTCATTGTGGTGTCCCAGAGTTGTTGTGGCATCATTTCACCCAAACCTTTGAAGCGTTGGATGGTGTAGTTGGCGTTGGCTGGAAATTTGGCGATTACTTGGTCTTTGTCGCGATCGCTATAGCAATATTCATGATTGCGCCCGCGTTCTACCTTATATAATGGCGGACAAGCAATATAAATAAAGCCTTGTTCAATAAGCGATCGCTGATATCGATAGAAGAAAGTTAACAACAAAGTGCGGATGTGCGCTCCATCTACGTCAGCGTCAGTCATGATGACTATGCGGTGATAGCGCAGTTGGGTGGAATCGAATTCATCTCCTTTGACACCTAAACCGAGTGCTGTAATTAACGCTTGAACTTCGTTATTTTTATAAATTTTGGCGTCGTCGGTTTTTTCAATGTTGAGAATTTTACCACGTAAAGGCAAGATAGCTTGAGTGCGGCGATCGCGTCCTTGCTTCGCACTTCCGCCGGCTGAGTCCCCTTCCACGATGAAAATCTCTGATTCGCTGGGATCGCGAGAACTACAATCTGCCAATTTACCAGGTAATGGCGAAGATTCTAGTACCGATTTGCGTCTGACTAATTCCCGTGCATGACGCGCGGCTTCTGCGGCTTTGAAAGCTTGGATAGCTTTATCTAAAATTGAGTCTGCTATCGCTGGATGAAATTCTAAGTACTCGGTGAGGACTTCGCCCACTAAAGAATCGACAATTCCCCGGACTTCGGTGTTACCGAGTTTGGTTTTGGTTTGTCCTTCAAATTCTGGGTCGGGGACTTTAACAGAAATTACTGCTGTTAAACCTTCGCGGACGTGTTCGCCACTGAGGTTGGGTTCATTTTCTTTAATTTTATTTCGCTTGCGGGCGATCGCATTTAATGTGCGAGTCAGAACTGCTTTCAATCCTTCTAAGTGGGTACCACCATCCACCGTGCGAATATTGTTAGCAAAACCTAACACATTATCCGTATAAGCATCAGTACACCACTGCAAAGAAACTTCTACTTGAACGTTGTTCCGTTCCCCCTGGACATAGATAATTTCTTCATGTAGTGGCTGCTTTTCACGATTCATGTAAGCGATATACTCTTTAATGCCACCCTTGTATTCGTAGGATTCTACCTTCGGTGTATCGCTTTTCAGTAATTCTAGGCGGTGGTCAGTAAAGGTAATTTTGACACCAGCATTCAGATACGCCAATTCCCGTAGGCGACTGGATAAAGTAATGTAATCAAACTCAATGCTAGTAGTGAATATTTGGGTATCTGGCTTAAAGGTAACAGAAGTTCCGGTTCTAGCTTCTTTGTAAGGCTTGACTTGCAGTTCGGTAACTGGTGCACCCCGTTCATAGCGTTGGGTATGAACCTTTTTATCTCGCCAAACTGTAACTTCTACCATCTCAGATAGGGCATTAACAACAGAAATACCAACCCCGTGCAATCCTCCAGAAACTTTGTAGCCACCACCGCCAAACTTACCACCAGCGTGCAGTACCGTCATCACGGTTTCCAAAGCCGATTTCCCGGTACGCGAGTGAGTATCGACGGGAATACCGCGACCGTCATCTGTTACAGTCACAGAACCATCAGCGTTGATATCCACCTCTATATGAGTGCAATGACCCGCCAAAGCCTCATCGATTGAATTGTCCACCACCTCGTAAACTAAATGGTGGAGTCCTCGCGGCCCTGTAGTACCGATGTACATTCCTGGTCGTTTGCGGACGGCTTCCAGACCTTCCAGAACTTGAATCTGATCGGCACTGTAACTGCTCGTCATGTAAATTCTCCTGATGCGTGGGGTTTAACTCGCCGAAAGGCAAATAAAAGTAAAAACACTCCAAAATTGTAACATAAAAGCCTTGCTGGCGTCTGTAGGGCATTTTCAAGAGAAGTTTATACAGGGGTTGCAGTCCCGTCAATAGGTGAGGGGCGGAGGGGCAGGGAGCAGGGGAGGCAGGGGAGATGGGGAGATAGGGAGATAGGGAGGTGTGGGGGGAAAGATTTCTTCCCCATCCTCCCACCCCTCCCACACTTCCTGCTTGCCCCATCCCCAATGACAAATGACCAATGACAAATGACAAATGACAAAATTAATTGTAATTTGTGGAGCGACGGCAACAGGTAAGTCAGGGTTGGCTTTGGCTTTGGCAATGCGGTTGGGTTCTGTAATTCTCAGTGCTGACTCTCGCCAAATTTATCGTGAGTTTGATATTGGGACGGCAAAGCCAAGTCTGGCTGAACAAAAATTAGTGCTGCACTACTTAATAGATATCTGCGACCCGACAGACACGATGACAGTAGCAGACTATCAGCAAAAAGCGCAAGCGTTAATCAATTCTCTTCCATCTTCCTCACCAATCTTCATGGTCGGTGGTACTGGTTTATACATACGTTCTGTTGTCCAAGGCATGAAAATTCCTCGGGTGGCACCGCAAAATGAATTGCGATCGCAACTTGAATCTTTCGGTCAAAATCAACTATATGAAATGTTGCAACAAGTCGATCCCGTTGCCGCACAAAAAATCCATGCTCATGACTCGGTGCGAACTTTACGAGCCTTAGAAGTATATTATGTAACTGGACATCCTATTTCAGAACAGCAGGGTGAGAATCCACCAAATTATCCGATTTTACAAATTGGTTTGGATTGTGATGTTGAAAAATTGGGCGTTCGTATTCAACAACGTACTGAGCAAATGATAGCAAATGGTTTGGTTGCAGAAGTGGAGTATCTTTGTCAAAAATATGGTGCTGATTTGCCTTTGCTGAATACTTTGGGCTATCAAGAAATCAAGCAATATTTAGCTGGGGATATTTCCTTGAATGCAGCGAAAGAATTAACTGTTTTGCATACAAGACAATTTGCCAAGAGACAACGTACTTGGTTTAGAGCATACCCACAAATTGAGTGGTTTAATGCAGATGATCCTGATTTATTAGAGAAAGTTTGGCAGCGAATAAATGAGTTTATTAATTGCACTAATTAGTGAGATTTGTTTGCTCATGCAAAGACGCAAAGTTTTTTTGCGTCTTTACAGCGAGTGTCTTAAAGAGTGTCGGGATCTACGCCCATAGCCCGTAGCCTATCTGCTAGTAATTGGCTGCGTTGTTCTGCTTGTTCAGCACGTTGTCGTTCCTGTTCAGCACGTTGTTGTTCCTGTTCAGCACGTTGTTGTTCCTGTTCAGCACGTTCATCCCCAGTTAGCAAAACATTACCATTTTGGTAGCACCAGCGTAACCAATTATCCTGTCTGCCTTCAAATTCACCTTCCCACAGAGTTATACCTAAACCAACTTGTTCTAACCAAGTTTCTGAAGTTTCAAAGTAGCGTGTTCCCCTAAGTTCATAAACATGCAGTATTTTTTCTGCTAATTGCTGATTTGGGTCATATACGATGTAGTAACTAGCCCGCATGTGTTCATAAATTTTCAGCTTTTTGCCCAGTTCATCACCTTCTTTATTAGAGATAATTTCTAGGACAACTTCGGGAGGTTTGCCAAAACGCCAAACCATATAACAACGATTTTGTTTTTCCCACCACTTTTCAGGTACTTGGACATCTAAGCTGAGAAAGACATCAGGCACAATTGGGGGCTGAAGATCTGTGTAGTAAATACCCACATTAGCTTCAGCTAAAACAGTCTGGTTTTGTAGAGAACTGTAAAGAGAACTCACTAAAAGACGTTGTTGTTTGGCAGATGCGAAATTATCCACAGGTGTATCATCTTCGGTAACTAACTGATTGGCATCTGGCACATAGTAATCATCATCATTGATTAAAAGCTGATTAACCATGACTGTATCCAGTATTAAGAACGTTATTTCTAGGTTAGTTGATTGGGGATAGGAGGGTGCATTGACTCAAGATTTTATACTGAAAAATTGTGAGGATTAGTCATCAATGGAATCTTTTTCAGAAGTTGTGAAGCTTTCTACACTACTAAATAATTTTAGACAACCCTGGTTTGTAGCGGGTGGATGGGCGATAGACCTTTTTATAGGAGATGTAACTAGGGTACATAAAGATATAGAAATCGCAATATTTAGGAAAGACCAAAGCAGCCTCCGAGAATATTTATTTGGTTGGGAATTTACTAAGGTTGTTAATGGAAAAATGGAGTCTTGGAATGAAGCTGAATGGCTAGAGTTACCAATACATGAAATTCATGCTCATACTAAAAATACTTTATTCTCGGAACTAGAGATTCTCTTAGATGAGTCTTCACAAAGCGAATGGAGGTTTCGCAGAAATCTTGATATTGCACGTCCATTATCAATGATTCGGTTACATTCTGATATTGGTCTACCGTTCCTTGCTCCGGAAATTGTACTCTTATACAAAGCCAAGAATCCCAGGTCTAAAGATGAAGATGATTTTTATCGTGTATCCAGGTTACTGCATGAAGAACGTCAAGCTTGGCTTAAGGAAGCAATAGCGGTGTGTCATCCTGGACACCATTGGCTTACAGAAATTGATGCTAATTGAAGATGAGTGCGATCGCACTTACTCTACATCAAATGCGATCGCCTCTTACTCCTCATGAACTGCTATTCTTGCAACAATGGTAATTACAGCCATATCAACCAGCCTTAAACAGCCTTAAATATCTACCTTTAACTCTAAAACCTATGCTTACCCAAGATAAAAAACAACGTAACTGGAAACCCATTATCAAAGCGTTCGAGGCTGTACTTGGCAAAAACGGCGTAGTGCAACGCCGTGAAGAACTTATTACTTATGAATGCGATGGTTTAACCAGCTATCGTCAACGTCCGGCTGTGGTGGTTTTACCAAGAACTACAGAACAAGTTGCCGAAGTTGTGAAAATATGCAACCAATATTCTATCCCGTTCATCGCACGCGGTTCTGGCACCGGTCTATCTGGAGGTGCTTTGCCGTTGGAAGATTCTGTTTTAATTGTCACTTCGTTAATGCGGCAAATTCTCAGCATTGATTTGGAAAATCAACGCACAGTTGTGCAACCAGGGGTGATTAATAGTTGGGTGACACAAGCTGTTAGTGGTGCTGGTTTTTACTACGCTCCCGACCCTTCCAGTCAAATTATTTGTTCTATTGGGGGAAATATTGCAGAAAATTCTGGTGGGGTACATTGTCTCAAATATGGCGTGACTACTAACCACGTTTTAGGATTAAAAATTGTGACGCCGTTAGGGGAAATTGTTGATTTAGGCGGACAAATTCCAGAAATGCCTGGTTATGATTTAACGGGTGTTTTTGTTGGTTCTGAAGGCACTTTAGGAATTGCTACAGAAATTACTTTGCGAATTCTTAAAAGTGCGGAATCAATTTGTGTGCTGTTGGCAGATTTTACTAGTATTGAAGCTGCTGGGGCGACTGTTTCTGACATCATCAGCGCTGGGATAATTCCCGGTGGTATGGAAATGATGGATAATTTTAGTATCAACGCAGTTGAAGATGTGGTAGCCACCAACTGTTATCCCCGCGATGCTACTGCAATTTTGCTAATAGAAATTGACGGTTTAGAAGTGGAAGTTGCAGGCAATAAACAGCGAGTTACGGAAATTTGTAAAAAGAATGGTGCGCGTAATGTGACTTCTGCTAGTGACTCAGAAACGCGATTAAAATTATGGAAAGGACGTAAAGCGGCTTTTGCTGCTGCTGGGCATTTAAGTCCAGATTATTATGTGCAAGATGGTGTGATTCCCCGTACTCAGTTGCCTTATGTTCTCCATGAAATTGAGATATTAAGTCAGCAATATGGTTATCGGGTTGCTAATGTGTTTCACGCTGGTGATGGCAATCTTCATCCACTAATTCTTTATGATAATTCTGTGTCTGGAGCATTAGAAAAAGTGGAAGAAATGGGAGGAAAAATTCTCAAGCTTTGCGTCCAAGTCGGTGGTAGTATTTCTGGCGAACATGGGATTGGTGAAGAGAAAAAGTGTTATATGCCACAAATGTTTAGTCAAGTTGATTTAGAAACTATGCAATGGGTACGGCAAGTTTTTAATCCTCAAGGTTTAGCAAATCCTGAAAAGATATTCCCCACACCACGAACTTGTGGTGAAGCCGCAAATACGTCGTCTGTGAAGCAATTTGAAGGTGTGGAAAGATTTTAAGAAGAAGCGATGGCACAGAGATGAAGAGTTTATGAGGTTCTGAGTTTTCACGGAATGTGGGAAGTTACATAAAAGTATAGCGTTGGGTGGCGATCGCCACCCAACGCTCTTTGTTTTTTTAAGGTATCAAAAAGACAGAGCAAAAATTTGTATTTTCCCAGATTACATGAGTAAGATTATACGTAAGTAATTTGACATGATTAATTTATTACACAACATCATTGTGAATGGATCGATCAGATAGACTCGACTTTGATGAAAATCTGGGTAAAAGGTCTAACCGTAATGGCAAATTGCTAAGTCAGAAAGAATACAAAACTAAAGGATAAGAGGATGCGTCTGAGAAAGGTAATCAACTATGGGATTTTTGTGCTGGTGATTGTCATTAGCTGTAGTCTAACGACAATTGCCCGTGGTTTTGACATTCCACCGCCAACTCAGAAAATTGAGTTCGCCCAACAGACGAGCGATCTCATGCTCGCCACGTTGTTCGCAGCGCTGACACAGGAGTTCGACGAGACCACACCGCAGAACGTAGAGCAGGGCAAGCACTCCATCTCGCTGATATTTAACGATAAGAATAAAGATATGCGGTTGGTCGGCACCTTTGGGCCGCTTCGGGAAAACGATCGCCCCTACGACAAATTTGAGCGTCAGGCACACGCCCTAGCGCTAGCGGGAGAGGCATACACCTCGGTCCAATGGGTAGAAGATCAATGGTACTATCGACGCTCGATCCCTCTGAGCAACTTCAGACCGGAGTGTGCGCTCTGCCACACCAATTACCAAGTCGGTCCCACGTCACAGCAAGTAGGTGCGCTCATGCTTAGAGTGCCGATCAAGTAGTAAGCAACTGACAAAAAAATAAAATAATTATTGTATAAGGTAGGAGTCAGTGCTACCGATGGCAACATTGACTCCTTTTTTTGTAGTAAATTTAACTATATATTGTTGCAGTTTTTAGGGTAATTTAATCATCATTTATTCACATATTCCGGAGAATTATAATTTGATTTAGTAGTTATATATAGTATTGCGATCGCACTTGGTAATGCTGACAAATGAATCAGGTTGCACGCCGTTTTTTTTCTTACTTGCTGTGTTTGGGATTAGTAATCGTCATAACAGTTTTTTCACACTCTTCAGGTCTAGTTTATTCTCAAAAAACAAGTCCTTTAAGTACAGAAATTCGCGGTGTTTGGCTGACTAATGTTGCTAGTGGTGTACTATTTGTACCTTGGGGTATTAATCGCGCTCTCAATCAATTATCGGCTCTCAACTTTAATACAATTTATCCTGTAGTTTGGAACCGAGGGCATACTTTTTATCAGAGTAATGTAGCTAAAATGACCACAGGCTCAGATACTCAGCCTTTGCTCAAGTTTATGCATGGTGGACAAGATGTTTTAACAAAGATAGTCAGACTTGCCAAAAATAAAGATTTGAAAGTCATTCCCTGGTTTGAATATGGGTTTATGACGCCGCATTATTCAGAATTAGCAAGGCGTTATCCTGACTGGTTGACAATTGGGCAACAAGGTATAAATTCTATTCAAGATACTCCGCCAGAAGAAATCGACAATGGCTTACTGAATAAGCAAGCTTGGTTAAATCCTTTACATCCACAGGTGCAAGAATTTATCCAAGGGCTAATTGTGGAAGTAGTCCAAAATTACGATGTCGATGGTATTCAAGTTGACGATCACTTTGGGATGCCTGTACAGTTTGGTTACGATCGCTTCACTATTGAACTTTACCAACAAGAACATCAAGGCAAAAATCCCCCAAACGATCCTTTCAACTCAGAATGGATGCGTTGGCGAGCAGACAAAATTACTGATTTCATGGCAGAAATCTATCAAGCTGTCAAGGCAGTTAAACCCAAAGCCAAAATATCTTTGTCTCCTAATTACCAAGCTTTTGCTTATAAATACTATTTGCAAGACTGGGAAAATTGGGTAAAAAAAGGTTTAGTTGATGAGTTAATTTTGCAGGTATACCGAAGTGACAAAAAGTCTTTTATCGCTCAACTCGAACAACCATCTGTAAAATTGGCTCAAAGTCTAATTCCAGTAGGAATTGGTATATTAACAGGAACGACGCGTAGTCCAGTCAAAATTCCCCAAATTAAAGCACAGGTTCAAGCAGTGCGCGATCGCAATTTTGACGGGATCTCCTTTTTTTACTGGGAAAGTCTGTGGGGTTACATTGTACCTGAATCACCCCAACAGCGACGCAAAGCTTTTCTTGACATGTTTGATGCTAAAACTGTCAGATTAATAAAACGCAGTGGGCAATAGGGACTAGTGAATGGGACATTGGGAGTGCTGTTAGCAAAGGGGGCGCGTTTAGCCCGTGCTGAGTTAGGAGTTATTATTCTCCCCATCTCCCTCATCCCTATTCCCCACTCCCCACACTCCCTACTCCCCTTGATGCCATTAGTACCTAAAAATACTAAATATAGCTTTACTTGTCTCTGGACTTTAGCTACTTTTAGCGGTTTTTTGCTGAGTTTGTTGTTAATTGAAATTGGTGAACAGCCTGATATTGGAGTATTAGAAGCTGCTATCGGCGGATTTGCGATCGCACTTGCTCAAGGTTGTCTTTTTAAAGAACCTATATTATGTATTAGGTGGATTTTGTCAAGTCTTTTAGGTTGGAGTCTTATCACTGCCATCGGTATTGGTGGCTTGGGTTGGTTTGTATTTAGCACTCAGTTTCTCCCTTTGAGAATTCTCTATGGGGCAATTTATGGAGGACTCGGCGGCTTAGGGATTGGATTGACACAATGGTTAGCAATTTCCCAACCCGCTTCTGTAGCTTGGCGATGGATATTGGTCTCTTCAGCAAGTTGGGCAATTGCTATTCCTTTCGGTTCTGCTGCCGGGATCGTTTTACGCCGCTTCACTCACCTATTCTTAGGCGAAGTCATCGGATTAGCTATTACTTGGCTGCTGGTTGGTATATTGACTGGAATTAATGCTCATAAATTGCGATCGTGAATTGGGCATGGACAAGAGGATGGGGCGCAGAGGCGAAAGACTTACTCGAACTTCCTCTTTACTCCTCCACCCCTTTGCTTTCCATCTGCTTTTCCCAATGCCCTATACCTGAATACAGTTCAGTTAAGTATTTCTTTCTTCTCTTCCTTTGTGTTCTCTGCGTCCTTTGCGGTTCGTTAAAAAATTGACTTTGACAAAGAATTAAGAATTAACACCAAGCGTATTGCCCTATACTCAATATTAAGAATTATTAATTAAATTGATAATTATTGATGATTGCACCTAAATATATGCAAAAATTCTGAAAAACTGTTCAAAATCAGTCAACTTTTTGTTCACCTGCAAATGCATTTTCGCCTTCACAAAGCAGGATTTTTTAAGCTGACTCCTATTAGCTTTCCCAAATTTCCGATCGCGAAGTAGAGAAAGATCCAAATTTCCGATGAGCAACGGCTGACAACACTTTGCCTTAGGCGCCTAATTGCATCTACTACAAGCATAACTACAAGAGAGCGCCTACAAAAGTCAGTAATACCAGACAGGGACTCTCGCATGAATCTAAATCCGACTGAATCAACTATAGAGTTGACAAAATTATCGCCTCCTCAGATTCTCTTCGGCACAGAAGTAGATAAAAAAGGTAGTAGCGAGCAGTTTCTACTGAGTATGTACGATTCTGTGCAGGCATCAATATTTGTAGTGGATGTCTTAGAGGACGGGGATTTTCGATATGTAGCACTAAATCCCACTCACGAACGTTGGTTAGGCATTCGCTCAGACGATCTGCGCGGCAAAAAACCGGAGGATATTCTCTCGCCCATTGATGCTGCTAGGGTGCGTCAGCATTACGCTGACTGCGTATTATTTGGCAAAACTATTTCCTACAAACAATGTTTGCAATTCCAGGGAATTCCAACTTGGTGGAGTACGACTTTGACTCCATTACGGGATGCTAACTCCAGGATTTATCGATTAATTGGTACTAGCAGTAATATTACTTCTGTAAAGGAAGCAGAACAAGCAGTTGAACTCCAGGCACAACGGGAGCAACTGTTAGAAGCGATCGCCTCTAGGATTCACCAGTCCGTAGAATTAGAGACAATTCTGCATCAGACAACACAAGAACTGCGGCAGTTTTTAAAGAGCGATCGCGTGCTAATTTATCGCTTCGCTGCTGATACTAGCGGAGTGGTTATTGCCGAATCAACTGTGGCTAATAGCGATCCACTGTTAGGAAAAAACATCACCGATCCCTACTTCGGTAGCCATTATCAAGAACACTATAGCCAGGGCTACATTCAAGTTATTGAAGATATTCATACAGCGGGATTACATCCTTGCCATATAAATTTCCTTGCATCTTTGCACGTGAGAGCCAATGTAGTCGTGCCAATTTTTTTGAAGCAAGATGTGTGGGGACTATTAATTGCTCAGCATTGCCACCAGCCGCGTCAATGGCAAGAAATAGAAACTAACTTGCTCAAGCAACTGGCAACTCAAATTGGCATTGCTGTCCAACAAGCAGAACTTGATCAGCAACTCAACGATTTCCAAGCCAAGATCGAGTCGCACAAACAAAAACATATCAATCAGTTGCAACAAGTACGAAACTTTGAAGCCTTGGTGCGACGGATGACAGAACAAATCCGCGATAGCCTGGATGAAACTCAGGTATTGCAGACAGTCACCCAAGAATTAGTACAGTTACTTAACCTTGACCGTTGCCAAATCGAACTTTATAGCACCTGTCAAACCCAGGTAAATATTACTTACGAGTACACCACCAACTTACCCCAGTGCTTGGGATTGACTAAAGCAATTGCAGACCGTCCCGAACTTTATCAACCACTTTTGCAAAAACAACCTTTGCAATTTTTGGAAATTTTACCTGGATGGCAACCAAAATTGTTGGTTGTTGCTCAGATGGCTTGTCCAATTTTCGATACTCAAGGAATTTTGGGAAATATTTGGTTGACAAGACCAACACAAGAGGCCTTTGATGAATTTGAAATCGGGCTAGTGCAGCAGATAGCAAACGAATGTGCGATCGCTATTCGCCAAGGGCAACTTTACCAAAAAACCCAGGCACAGGTAAAAGAATTAGAAAAACGCGAACGACTAAAAAACGAATTTCTCAGAACCCTCTCCCAAGAACTGCGAACACCAATAACTAGCATCAGCCTCGCCGCTCAAACTCTCGAAAGTGTCCTCACACCAGAAGAAATATTAGATATAGAAATAGTTCCGCAGCTTTTACAGATATTGCATAACGAATGTGCGCGGGAAAGCAAGTTAATTAACGACCTACTCACACTCACATCTCTGGAAGCCGAACCAAATCTTCCAACTTTGATTGCCATTGATTTACAAAGCTGGCTTCACCCCATCATTGAGACTTTTCGAGATGTTACCAACTGCCAGCGCCAGCAGTTAAACCTAAGTATCAATAATACACTCCCACTTTTAGAGACAGATATCACAGACCTAGAGCGGATTGTCACCGAACTGCTCAACCATGCCTGCAAGTACACACCAGCAGGGGAATCCATCACAGTTTCGGCTGAACCGACAGCCGACACAATAGAATTTAAAATTACTAATTCTGGAATCGAGCTTACCAGCAACGAACTGTCACGGATTTTTGAGCCTTTTTATCACCTTGACAAACACGATCCTTGGAAACATAGCGGTACCGGACTGGAATTGGCATTAGTGCAGAAAATGGTTAAACATTTAGGCGGTTCAATTTGTGTAGAGAGTACAGGAGGTCAAACCACCTTCACCGTCAAATTTCCCCTTTAAATCGTTTTTTGGCGGTTGCACTGGCAAATTTATCATAAGTTTGCTATGATCGTTGTCTGTGTGGGTGACTAGCTCAACGGTAGAGCATCGGACTCTTAATCCGCTGGTTCTGAGTTCGAATCTCAGGTCACCCATTTTTTAAGTATTTTAACACTCTCATACCCCCACTGGCTGTCTAACTTGGGATTTTACCGCTTCAACAATGGCATCGGCATCAATTTTGGCAGCATGAAGCAGTTCTTCTGGGGTGCCGGAACCTGGCATCTCACTGACTGCCAACTTAATTAGCCGTACCTGGGTTTCATTGTAAGTAGGACTACTATTAGTACCCGCAAAAACATCCAGCACCGCTGCGCCTAATCCGCCTTCTAACCAATGGTCTTCAACGACGACTAAATTACCCTTGGTATCGCGTGCAGCTTGATGAAGTGTCTTGATATCAATGGGTTTGACGGAGTAGGCATCAATGACACGCACCGTAATACCTTCGTTTTTTAGACGGTCATAAGCCTTCAGAGCCTCGTGTAAAGTAATCCCAGCCGCTATAATTGCGGCTCGATCGCTGTCCGAACTACGGACTACTTTACTACCACCAATGGGAAAATCTTCATCAGAGCCATAAATTACAGGTGTGCTTTCTCTGGTAGTGCGGAGGTAGACAACACCATTGCGATCGCTCATCTGCGCTAGTAGTTTAGCAGTCTGGTTGGCATCGCTGGGATACAGCACAGTACTACTCCATACTGCTCGGAAAGCTGCTAAATCCTCCAGTGCCATTTGGGAAGGGCCATCCTGACCAATGGATACCCCGGCATGGGAACCCACTAATTTAATGTTGGCACGGGAAACAGCCGCCATCCGCACAAAATCGTAACCTCGACTCAAGAAAGCAGCAAAACTTGATGCAAAGGGTTTGTATTTTCGCACCTGCAAACCCACCGCTGCTGCAATCATTTGTTGTTCGGCAATGTACATCTCAAAGTAGCGCTCAGGATAAGTTTCAGCAAAATCTTCAGCATAAGTAGAGTTACTGACTTCTGCATCAAGGACAACTACATTGGGTTGAGCAGCTCCCAATGCTACTAAAGCGTCCCCATATGCTCGACGTGTTGCGACCTTTGCACCTTTGTTATAGGTGGGAAGTTGCAGCGTTTGAGAGTTACCTATTACAGCTGGTTGGCCTTGTTCTTCAGGTTTGTTGACTTGAATTCTGATGTGGCGTTCACCACCCAACTCGGCGATCGCTTCTTTTTCAGCATCGGGTTTAAGTGCTTTACCATGCCAACCACCTAAGTCTTCCAAGGAGACTACACCTTTGCCTTTCTTTGTCCGAGCAATAATTACAGTGGGGCGATCGTTGATACTCAAAGCAGCGCTCAAAGCTTGGTCAATCTCTGTAAAGTCGTGACCATCAATTTCAATTGCTTGCCAGCCAAAAGCTTTAGCACGCGCAGCATAGGCTTGCGTGTTCCAGCCTAATTCAGTCTGACCCCGCTGGCCTAGACGATTGACATCAATAATAGCGATCAGATTGTCTAGACTGTAGTGTGAGGCACGATCAAAAGCCTCCCAGACAGACCCTTCAGCTGTTTCGCTATCACCCAGTAACACCCAGATATGGTATGCTAGCTGGTCTAAATATTTACCTGCTAAAGCCACTCCTACACCAATTGGTAATCCTTGTCCCAACGAGCCAGTCGCCACATCAACCCAAGGTAAGACTGGTGTCGGATGGCCTTCTAAACGGCTGCCCAATTGCCGCAAAGACATTAACTTTTCATCAGTAATTACCCCCGCAGCTTTATACATTGCATACAGCAACGGTGCAGCGTGCCCTTTAGAGAGAATAAAGCGATCGTTATTAGGGTTATCTGGACGATCGAAATCGTAGCGCAGATATTTAGAGAGTAAAACCGCCATCAGATCGGCTGGTGACATGGACGAGGTGGGGTGACCTGAACCGGCAACAGTTGTAGCGCGAATGCTATCTATACGCAATTGTTGTGCTAATTCATGCCATTGGTGTAATTGCTCCTGTATGGCCATAGTAGTATTCCTAAATTAAAATTAAGGGTATTGCAGCGAAACCTTTATCTAATAACTTGTATTTTGGCGAAATCAAAGTTTAAAAGCCGCTCAAAATTGTAGATATGGAGTTCTACAATTAGGTAATGGTTAAATCTCTAATTTATAAGCATTTTGAATTGGGAATTAGAGGATTTTTATTCAATAATGGTGTCTTTTTCAACTAAAAGCAGACACAAATCTAACTAATTTTATTCAGAGATTTATTTCACTCTCCCTGGGTTTACTTTAGAAAGTAGGAGTTACTATCGCTTCTTTCTAATGGAGTAACTAAGTTTATTTCTTAAGGTATATAATCTAAATTAGAAGAGATAAAGTATTTTCTTTTTAGATGAATTGAAAAGTTCCGAGATGTTAAATAAAAGAAAAAATTCGTCTTAATGAACAATATTTATTCAGTATCAGCTATTTTCTATATTCTGAATCTTACAGTAAGGTAGCACAGCTCGCTACGCTACCTTACTACTAGCTGTTAGGTGATGATACTTGTTGTTTTGCTGCCGTCAACGCTTCATTCTGCTGAAACTTCGGGAAAAATTTCTGAGATATCCAGTTAGTACAGATGTGAGATAGCAGTCCTAGAGGACCAGCAAAAAAACACAAAGCTAGGGAATGAATTGTCCAAATACCTGTTTTTTGACCTTCCCAATATATCCAACGGCCAACAAATAAATCCATCACTAAATAATGAACCCAACCCGTTGCTGCAACTTTTTCATCTACAAAAAGTCGGGCAACATTAGCTAATTCCAGATTGGAGAAATCTTGGGCATTTTCTGGTGTAACGCTGTTGATGAACAAATACAAATATACTCCAGCTAACAGCACAAAAGGCAGATATGATGCCATTATTCGCTGTGTAACTTTCCAATTCGGCAATAAAATCATCAAAGTCCAAAAAGGCAAAACGAAAAGATTTGCAATGTTAAATATTTGAGAAATAGTCATAGTTTTGTGGAGTGGAGACTGGGGACTGGGGACTGGGGACACTTCGACAAGCTCAGTGCATCGCTGGGGACCGGGGGAATAACTCTTAACTCCTCACTCAGCAGGGGCTAAACGCCCCGCTAGCGCTAACAGCACTCTCAATGTCCAATGCCCAACTTATAAAGCTACGAGTTGGGATTCGATTTCTGAGGATTTTAAATCACGACCGATGAAAACTAAACGGGTTTGTCTAGCTTCTTCTGGTTGCCAGGGGCGGTCATAAAATTTATCAAATCTGGTTCCCACACCTTGCATTACTAGGCGCATGGGTTTGTTTGGTACTGCCACGAAACCTTTGATTCGATAAATTTCTTGTTCTTGTGCCAATGCTTGCAACTGCTGTTGCAGCTTTTCCGGGTCAAAGGCACGATCCAAAATTAAATTGGCTGAGGTAATTTCTTCGTCGTGGTTGTGGTCTTCTTCGGTGTCGTGATGACTGGGGCGAGAATCTAGGTTGTCTTCGACTGCGGCCTGGAATCCTAATAATATAGATGCATCGAGTTGAGAGCGGTCACTTTCGACAATCTTCACTACTCTGGGTAACTCTTGTTTAATCAATTCCTCGACTTTGGCTTTCGTGTCGGCATCTACCAAGTCAGTTTTATTCAACACCACTAAGTCTGCACAAGCAAGTTGATCTTCAAACAGTTCTTGCAAAGGTGTTTCGTGTTCTATACTATCATCTGCTTGCCGCTGAAGTGCGATCGCCTGCGGATCGCTGGCAAATGTCCCTGCTGCTACAGCCGCACAATCAACTACAGTAATCACCGCATCCACGGTGGCTGCATTGCGAATTTCCTGCCAGCGAAAAGCTTTCACCAAAGGTTTTGGTAAAGCTAAACCAGAAGTTTCAATCAAAATACAATCAATGCTATCTCGTCGCTTAATCAACTCTTGCATCGTCGGGTAAAACTCTTCCTGAACGGTGCAGCATAAACAGCCGTTGGTTAATTCAAAAATATTACTGTCGCCTTCGCTATCCTCAGGGCAAATTTGACAGGATTTCAACAATTCGCCATCAATACCGAGTTCGCCAAATTCGTTGACCAAAACCGCAATGCGGCGTCCTTGGTTGTTTTGTAGCAGGTGGCGAATGAGGCTAGTTTTTCCACTACCTAAAAAGCCTGTAATTACTGTGACCGGAATTTTTGTAGCCATATTTTGCGTGAAGTCTTCAATATCATAAGTTTTGCTGTTTATCAACTTATATACTGAAATTATCCTAAGTTTAAATATTGACTAAGTTATTCTAAACTGAAATTCTAGGATACAACTAAGAATTCTTCCTCTGCTCCCAATACGGTTCAAATAAGCTTTTTTCTCTTCCCCTGCTCAAGAACAGCCTACTTCCACCGATAAATTCCTTAACTCAACTGTATTGCCTCTGCTCCCTGATTTCCCCACGTCCTCATCTCCCCACTCCCAAATTCTGTTTTTCAAGAATGATTCTCTATTTTGTGGCATAAATTTAGTCAATACGGGCGATATGTACATAGCAGCGTTGATCACTAGGGACTGACTTATGAATAACTCCACCTATCAGCTAGACGATTTCACCTTAACATTGCCAATTTCCCAAACAGCTCGCATAACTGCCCAGCAATTTGCTAATCAGCAGCCAAATTCTCAAAAAGCAGAGCAAGTCCGGCTGAATACTCTAGCTGTGTGGGTGGTAAATGACTATTTGCAAATGATGGATATTCCCACCGATCTCGAAGCTAGTGACAGTTGGAACTCTATCATGCGCCTCTGCGGGGATGTAGCTGACTTAGAAGTGCCTTCCGTTGGTCGTCTTGAGTGTCGTCCTGTTCAAAAACACCAGCAGATATGTTCCATCCCTCCAGAAACCTGGGAAGAGCGGGTAGGCTACTTAGTGGTTCAATTTGATGAATCGCTCCAAGAAGCAAACATACTGGGTTTTGTGCCTAGTGTCGCAACTGAAACACTACCTTTGAGACAACTCCAACCATTGGAAGCATTTATCGACCATATGGCGCAACTTCAGGAATCTCCGCTCGCCTCACTGGTGAATTTGAGTCAGTGGTTTGCTGGTATATTTGAGACGGGCTGGCAAACTGTTGAATCTTTGTGGAATCTGCCAGAACTGAGACCAGCTTATGCTTTTCGCAGTACTCAAACTCTAGAACTGAATGCTCCAAACCGACCAGAATCAATTACTAAACGTGCAAAGCTGATTGATTTGGGTATCCAAATTCTGAATCACCCCGTGATGTTGATTGTGGAAATCGCCCCTGAAAAGGATCAACAAACCAGTATTCACCTTCAGTTGCACGCAACTGGTAGTCAAATTTACTTGCCTCCAGCAGTTCATCTCACCGTTTTAGATAGTTCGGGAGCAGTCTTTTTAGATGCTCAATCTAGAAAATCAGACAATTACATTCAGTTACAGTTTCGCGGGGAACCCGGAGAACAATTTAGCGTTAGGGTAGCATTGGATGGTATTAGTCTTACTGAACATTTCCGGATTTAAAACCTCTAGCTATCTTCCCTCTTTATCGATAATTTATAAGTGGTTAATTGATTAATTAAAAATTCAAATCGGCTTTTTGGGATTTTCAAAAAAGCTCTGTACGCCCTTGGTGAAGCTTGTCACCAGACATCAGAGGTTTGTGAGTCTGCACAGAATGAGGGATAGCGACGGTCATGGGTAAGTTAGTGGTGCTGAAATTCGGAGAGGGTAGTTTTGAGCAGGGGTTTGCTGTCACCCTGCAAATTGGAGAAGAACACAAGCGTGCTACAACAGAAATCACGGGTAAGTTACCTCCATTTCCGGAAATGCCGCTCTACTATAGTCATTGGCAGTCTAGTTATCGGCAGATAGGTAATCGTTATCGCCTCCATGCTGAGCAAATGCAGGTGACGAATGTATCAATGATCCAAGACTGCGAAAACACTTCTCATATTTTGCGGGCACGCTTTAATACCTGGCTGAAAGCGGAGGAGTTTCGCTCTGTAAGAGAAAAATGGTTAGAAAGATTGTCCTCGGATGAAGAAGTACGGGTAATTTTACAAACAGAAAATAGCCAATTACAGTTATTACCCTGGCATTTGTGGGATTTGTTAGAACGTTACCCCAAGGCTGAAATCGCCCTTTCTTCACCAACTTACGATCGCATTCACAAGCCACGCACTCCGAATCCTTTAGTCAATATTTTGGCAATTGTCGGTAATAGTCAAGGAATTGACACTCAGGCAGATCAAGCTTTATTGCAATAGTGTAGCAACGCCGAAGTCAGTTTTATCGTTGAACCACAGCGCAAAGAATTAACTGAGCATCTCTGGGGAAAAAACTGGGATATTCTCTTTTTTGCCGGACATAGCTCTAGTCAGAGAAACGGAGAAAGCGGACGAATTTACCTGAATAAAACTGATAGTCTCACCATTGGCGAGTTGAAGTTTGGTCTGAGGAAAGCCATTGAAAATGGTTTGCAACTAGCTATATTCAATTCCTGCGATGGATTGGGATTGGCACGAGAATTGGCTGATTTGCAAATTCCTCAGATAATTGTCATGCGCGAACCGGTTCCAGACCAGGTTGCTCAAGAATTTTTAAAGTATTTTCTCCAAGGCTTTGCTAGTGGAGAGTCTTTATATCAATCAGTACGCCAAGCGCGGGAACGCTTGCAAGGACTTGAAGATAGATTTCCTTGTGCGACTTGGCTACCAATGATTTGCCAAAATCCAGCCCAGATGCCTCCTACTTGGGATGAATTAAGGTCTAGAGAAATTGAAGAGATGCCAAATTTATCTCCGTCCATTAAACGCAGATTTAGCATCACTTTGTTATCCAGTTTGGCAGTTACAGCCTTCATTTTTGGGGCGAGGTTGCTGGGAATCCTAGAAGGTACAGAGATTCAAGCCTTTGACCAGATGATGCGATCGCGTCCAGCAGAAGGAATTGATTCCCGCCTGCTGATAATCACCATCGACGATGATGATTTGGCAACTCAAAGAAAAAATGGTGAGTCTTTAATCGGAGCTTCCATTTCCGAAAAATCTCTCAACAAACTTTTAGCAAAACTCAATCAATACAAACCCAGAGCGATCGGCTTAGATATCTACCGTGATTTTCAAGCCAAACAGCCAGATTTAATTACTCGTCTGCAAAAAACTCCAAACTTAATTGGCGTATGTAAAGGAACCGATGGCACAGCCAGTATTAGAGGTATTCAACCGCCACCAGAAATTCCGCAAACAAATATCGGCTTTAGTGACTTTATTCATGACCGTGATGGAGTTATCCGTCGCCATCTTCTATTCATGAACCAAGAGCCGACATCATTGTGTTCTACCTCCTACTCGTTCAGCCTACAACTGGCTTCCCTCTATCTGCGACCTTCAGGAATTGGAGTCAAGTTTACCCCCCAAGGAAATTTGCAGCTGGGTAAAACTGTTTTTCCAAATTTAAACTCTCGTAGTGGAGCCTATCAAAATATTGATGCCAATGGCGGTCAAATCTTACTCAACTACCATTCTCCAAAAGAAATTGCCCAACAGGTAAAGTTAACCGAATTTTTATCTAGTCCAGTTAATCCCAATGCTGTCAAAGACAGGATTGTTTTGATTGGTGTGATATCAAGAGGAGATTCTCCAGATACCTGGCCAACACCCTACGGAGTTCCTCTGGACGACCAAATGCCAGGAGTCTTGGTACAAGCGCATATGGTCAGCCAAATACTCAGCGCTGTCGAAAATGGACGTCCATTGCTGCGGGTTTGGTCACTATGGCTTGAGATGGCTTGGATTTGTGGCTGGTCTCTGGTGGGAGGAGTTCTAGCTTGGCGAAACCTTTCATTACCTTGGTTGGCATTAGCAGTTGGTGTTACCTCTAGTGTTTTATATGTAGCTTGCTTTAGTCTGTTAATTTGGGGTGCTTGGGTACCTTTTGTACCATCAGCTTTGTCCCTATTAGCCACCGTTGGTTTGATGTCAATTTATAATTTCAAAACAATAAATCCCAGTTCAAATACTTAGAAAATCGAGAGTGGGGAGATGAGGGAGTGGGGACTGGGGACTGGGGACTGGGGAGAAGTTTTAGTAAGTCTTTCCCCTGTGGCCCATTCCCAATACTTCGGCTCCCTTCTCTAGGAGAAGCTACGCCAACGGTTTCGCTCAGGACAGGTCGCTCGGTACAAGTGCCCAATGCCCAATACCAAGACTTCGGTTTCTCTACGAGACGCACTCGCGTTCGCTTAGTACAAGTGCCCAATGCCCAATCTAAAATCCTATGAGGTGGTATTTTTATGAAGTGTAATTTACAACCAATAAAACTATTTTTAGTACTAGCTTTGGGTTGCACCAATTTATTAGTTAGCGAGACTTCGAGCCTTGGTCGTGAACTTGGCGATCGCTCTAATTCTAAAATGATTCTTGCTCAAACCCCACCCTTTGAGCAACCTCCAGTTCCACCCGGCCGTACTCCTGGAGGACGCGTCCGGGGCGGGGCTACGCGAGGAGATCCTGATTTTGTATGTCCAGCTGCTACACCTGACCTCACGGCTTTAGTCCCATTTACTGAGGAAGCTGATGGGGTGGTTAATGTCTGGTCACAAACGACCTTAGAACGTCCAAGTTGGTTTTTTTATGTGCCATATACCAAGGATGTCGCTAATGTAGTGGAATTTGTGCTGCAAGATGGGGACTCTAACCAAGTTTACAAAGAAGCGATCGCTATACCAGATAAGCCAGGAGTTATACGCGTTTCTCTACCTAGCACTGCTCCGGCTTTGGCACTTAACAAAGAATACCGTTGGTTTTTCAGTATTAACTGCGATAAAGGAAAAAATGCCCCCTGGACTTACGTTGAAGGCGTAATAGAAAGAGTTGGCCTGAATCAATCTACACTTAAAGAATTAGAAAATGCAGATCCTCTAAAGCGCTATACAATCTATGCCCAAAAAGGGTTATGGTACGAGGCAATAGCAATACTGGCTCAACTGCGCCAGAAAAATTCCAAAGATGCTGCACTTCAAGCGCAGTGGCAGAATTTGCTAGCCAGTATCCGCTTAGATGATGTTGCCAAAAAACCGCTTTTGTTGGACGAACCTTAGACTCCGAGGCATGGGGAAGAGGCAGGGGAGAAGCTCCTCCCCTCTGCCTCCTGCCCCCTGCTCCTCTGCTTGTCCCTCATCTCCCTACTTAGCGCTGACTAAACCATTGTGCCTGAGCAGAGCGATCGTACTTGGTTCACGACCCCGGAAAGTTTTAAACACCTGCATTGGATGTTTTCCACCACCAAGCGCCAGCACAGTATCTCGATAACGCCGTCCTGTAGCTTTTATAGCTTCTTCATTTTCTAATCCAGCTTCTTCAAAAGCGGCAAAAGCATCAGCACTTAGGACTTCAGCCCACTTGTAACTGTAGTAACCAGCTGCATAACCACCCTCAAAGATGTGTCCAAAAGCACACAACATGGAATCTTCTGGAAGTGGTGGTAAAACCGTAGTAGTCTTAGCTATGCGATGACGCACATCTGCTGGGGTTTCATCACTATCAGAACGATAGCGGTGGTGTAGTTCTAAATCAACGCAGCTAAAGTGAAGCTGTCGCAACATAGCAGTACCACTCATATAATTACGCGCTGCCAGCAGTTTTTGATAATAATGTTCTGGTAGAGCTTCCCCTGTTTCGTAATGCTTCGCCATGCCAAATAAAGTCAGTCGCTCATAGCACCAGTTTTCCATAAACTGACTAGGTAGTTCCACTGCGTCCCATTCCACATTGTTGATGCCTGCGGCTCCAGCATAATCAATCTTGGTCAGCATGTGGTGTAATCCATGACCAAACTCGTGAAACAAAGTCTCTACTTCATAGAAAGTCATCAAACTAGGTTTGCCATCTATTGGCGGAGTTTGGTTACATATCAAGTAACTCACAGGTAAGCGGATGCTAGTTACACCATTTTCTGTGATTTTGGCACGATTGATGCACACATCCATCCAAGCACCACCGCGTTTTTCTGCAGGACGGCTATAGGGGTCTAAGTAGAAGTAAGCTATGGCAGAACCAGTTTCATCAGCAATTTGGAAATAACGGACATCCTCATGCCATACTGGCGCTTGACCATCAGCAGGAGTGACAGTGACGCCAAATAACCGCTTCACAAGACCAAATAAGCCATCCAGTACTTGGGGAAGGGGAAAGTAGGGACGTAATTCTTCAGCAGTAAAGGCAAATTTTGCTTCTCGTTGGCGTTCTGCCCAAAAGCTGATATCCCAGTGTTTTAAATCCTGATATTCTTTTCCATGTGATGCCGCGAAAGCTTGGAGTTCTTCTAAGTCTTTGACAGCAGCATCATAACTGGCCTGACGTAGTTCTTCTAATAATGCTTCGACTGCTTCAACATTAGGAGCCATTTTACTGGCAAGGCTCAACTCGGCATAACTTCCAAAGCCAAGTAAATCTGCGAGTTCTTGCCGTAACTCAAAAATCCGTTTAATTAGAGGGTTGTTATCTAAATCACCACTAGAAGCACGGGTAATATAAGCTTTGTAAAGCTTTTGGCGTAAATCTCTGCGGGTGCTGTGCTGCATGAAAGGGCCGTAGCTGGGGAAGTCCAAGGTAATACGCCAAGGGCCATTTTCTGGTGTAGCGTTGCTTTCACCAGCCTCACGAGCAGCTTGGGCTGCTAAACTCACTAAGCTTGGCGGTAAACCGTCAATTTCGGCTTTTGTTGTCAGGGTTAGGCTAAAACTTTTAGTAGCATCCAGTACATGGTTAGAGAATTTCGTAGAAAGTTCTGCTAATTCCATCTGAATGACATTGAAACGCTCTCTTGCTTCTCCTTCTAAGCCAACACCAGAAAGTTCTGCATCTCTGATGGCGGCTTCTACAATCCGCTGTTGGGCTGGTTCTAAAGTTGCCCAACTATCGCTGGCACGCAGTACTTTAAATGCATTGTAGATGGGTTGGCTTTGACCCAGCTTGTTGATAAATTGTACTACTTGTGGCTGTATGGTTTCATGAGCTTCCCGCAGTTCAGGGCTATTTTTAACACCCATTAAATGATTTACTGCACCCCAACTCCAGGTAAGCCGTTCAGTCAGCTTTTCTAAGGGTTCTACTAAACCTTCCCAGGTAGGCTCTACGTTAGCCTCTAAAGCCGTAAGCTGCTGGTCGAGTTCTGCCACCAATTGCTTAAAGGCTGGTACTACTCGTTCTGGTTTAATCTCTGCAAATGGAGGTAGGCCAGTGCCTTGGAGTAAAGGGTTGTCAAAAAGAATGGTACTTGCACTCATGTTTTTCTTTGAACTGCGGATTAATAAAAATCAACAATGATTTCTATTTATATATTTATTTATATATCTTCTAATGTAGCGATCGCTGTGCTATTTAGTCTCGCCATTCTGGCAAAATAACACCAAGAACTACGATCTTATCCTTTTTCTCATTTCAAGATGACTAAATCGGTTTTTTACTAGTCAGCTACGACCAGGGCGATCGCAAAGCCGTCGTATCCTTTGCTACCCACTGTTTGGAGCGCGGTGGCACTTAAACGCGGCTCAGATGCCAGCAATTCGTTGAAGTGACGCACTCCTTGGACGCTGGCATCGCTACTATTTGTATCGATTACTGCTCCGTTACGGACGACATTATCAGCAACAATCAGGCTACCTCGACGGGAAAGTTTCAGCGCCCAAGCTAGGTAATCAGGATTGTTGGGTTTGTCGGCGTCGATGAAAATCAGGTCAAATGGACTGCGACCTTCGGCGGCGAGTTGTGGCAATGTAGAGAGTGCTTGCCCAAGCCGCAGCTCAACTACTTCATTGAGACCGGCGCGTGCAATGTTTTTCTGGGCAACTTCGGCGTGTTTGGCATCGGCTTCTAGCGTAATTAAGTAACCGTCGCTGGGTAATGCTCGCGCCAACCAAATTGTGCTGTAACCTCCCAGAGTACCAATCTCTAAAATGGTGCGTGCCCGTTGGAGTTGCGCTAATAGTAGCAACAACTTGCCCTGATTCGGCGAAACGTTGTGCGGTGGCAAACCGGCCGCAGCACTGGCTTCGAGTGCCGCATCCAGTACCGGGTCAGAGGGCACAAACAGGTCGGTGAGGTAACTGTCAACCGCAGTCCATTGCTCTTGAGTCATGGATGTATCCTCTGAAGAACCACAAGGGAAAGGGAAAGGGGGAAAGGGATTGAATTATGGATGTTTCTTTTATTCATAGCGGGTGGAGGGGCGGCTGTTGGGTGCTTTCAAGGCAGATTAAAATTCTCGGAAATAAATTTATCTATGTACTCTGCGGTTCTGGGGTTAAATAAATTACTTTTAAACCGCAAAAACACAGAGTACACAGAGAGAAAAAATTAAATTTTAGGAGTATGTTATTTCAAGTAAAAGTGTGGTTTACACTACCTGCTTTTCTTGTGATTTTGCCAATTCGCTAGGTGCGATCGCTCCATTTTCTGTAATGATGGCTGTAATCAATTCGGCTGGCGTGACATCAAATGCTGGGTTGTAAAAATCTACTCCGTTAGGTGTGAGCATTGTATCGCCGACTTGATAGATTTCTGTGGGATCGCGTTCTTCAATGGGAATTTTGCTACCATCGACTAGTTCAAAATCAATGGTAGAAACGGGTGCAGCCACAAAAAAGGGTATATTATGTGCTTTGGCTGCGATCGCTACGCTATATGTACCAATTTTATTCGCAGTGTCACCGTTAGCGGCAATGCGATCGGCACCCACAACTACTGCATGAATCAAACCCTGTTTCATACAATGGGCTGCCATGTTATCAGTAATTAATGTGACTGGAATCCCTTCTTGGACGCATTCCCAAGCGGTGAGTTTTGCACCTTGCAAACGCGGACGGGTTTCGTCAGCAAATACACGCCCTAAACGTCCTTGTCTCCAAGCAGAACGCACGACACCCAAGGCTGTACCATAACCTGCGGTAGCTAATGCCCCGGCGTTACAGTGGGTAAGCAATGTCAGCTTTTCTGGGGTAGTAGGCAAAACTTTTAAGCCATTGTCGCCGATCGCTTTACAAGTTTGCAAATCTTCAGTGTTGATTGCTTGGGCAGTTTGCAAGAGAATTTGTTTGATTTCTTCTACTGTTCCCAAGGTTTCGTAGGCAGTTTTGAGCATCCGGCTAATTGCCCAAAATAAGTTAACGGCTGTAGGACGAGTAGAACGCAACAACTCAGCAATTTTATCTAAGTGTTGCAGAAATTCCTGGCGATCGCTTGTTTGAATTTCCCTTGCGCCAAGATACATTCCGTATGCGGCAGCCACACCAATTGCAGGCGCACCCCGGACAATCATCGTTTTAATCGCCCGCGCCATATCTTCACTGCGGTGAATTTCTACGAATGTATATTCATTCGGTAAAAGAGTTTGGTCAATTAGTGACACTGAGTCGTTGTGCCAAATGACTGGATAAACCTGGTTTGTACAACCTGTCATAAAATAAGGCAATATTTTTTAAATTTGCTGAGAGAATAATAAACTTTTACAGATTGAAATTAAAGCGGTTATTTTGTGTAACAATTACACCTTGATTTTAATTTCTGAACATGCTCTAATTTTAGCAAAACTTCATCAAATTTAAAATTTTGATTGGGAAGCTCGGCTTCAAGTGGTTTTCGCCAAAGTTGTATTTGGCAAGTCGATGTAAACTCAAGTAGAAAAAGGTGAAAAAATGACCCAAAAAATTATTTACGGGACAGTTGGTGATAACGGAACAAAACAAAGTGGACAAGGTTTTGAAGTTCAATCACCGGACACGGGAACTTATGTAATTACTTTTTTAGAATCTTTTGTTGAACCTCCCAGCGTCGTAGCTACTTTGAAAGATTGGGGTGCAGATAATCAAATTATTGTTAAGGATATAACTACAAACAAAGCTGAAGTTAATATTTGGGATTTGGGAATTAAGCAACAATCAGGTGCAGGTTCTCCAGATCTGGCAGTTACAAAAGAAAAGTCTGCTTTTAATTTTATTGCGATCGGTGAAGGTAGTTAAGGGACTTCCAAAAAATAAATTATCCAATGTTGTGGGGTGGACTTATAGAAGCCACCCTACAATAAATATTTGGATATTTTATATTTAGAAGCCCCTAATCATCTGAAATTTGGAATTTGGTAAAGTGCTACTAGGCAATCAGACTGAAATTACTACTACTCAAAGTAACATTAGGATTTTGTAAACGGGCAAACTCAAACACTGTTCCTGCGCCCAAAACATTGCCATCCTGGTTATAGAATAAGCTGCCACTACTTTGGCTAAAGACAATACGCGCATTACTAGCGTTGACGGATTGATTATTAGCGACAACAGCAAAGTCAGTTAAAGCCTGTCCCACAGTATTAGTAATAGCATTGAAGGTCGTTTTACTCAGCACAATCTGGTCTTGTCCAACTTCAAAATCAGTGATGGTATCAATACCTAAGCTTGTGTTAAACACACTATTACTTTGGAACAGATATTTATCACTACCAATTCCACCTGTAAGAGTATCATTACCATTACCTCCCAAGAGGGTATCATTTCCTGCTAACCCTTGGAATTGGTCATTTCCATCACCACCAATTAGAGTGTTATTCAGTGTATTGCCAGTGAGAATATCATTACCTGTGCCACTCGTTGCATTTTCAATAACGTTGTTGGCAGACAAAATTACTTGGAGATTGCTATTAACTGTTTGCAAGGTGGTTACACCTAAATTGAGGTTGACAGCAACCGTAGTACCGCTAAAGTTAATAGTATCAGTACCGCCTGTTGTGGTTTCTATAATTGTGTCGGTTCCCAAAGCACTATTAGCTAGGAAAGAATAAGTATCATTTCCTGTTAAACCTTGGAGTCGGTCATTTCCACCACCACCAATTAAAGTATTATTCAGTGTATTGCCAGTGAGAGTGTCATTGCCTGTGCCACCTGTTGCATTTTCAATAACGTTGTTGGCAGAAAGAATCAGGTTGAGATTGCTATTAACTGTTTGCGAAGTTGTAACACCTAGATTTAGATTGACAGCAACCGTAGTACCGCTAAAGTTAATAGTATCAGTACCGCCTGTTGTGGTTTCTATAATTGTGTCGGTTCCCAAAGCACTATTAGCTAGGAAAGAATAAGTATCATTTCCTGTTAAACCTTGGAGTCGGTCATTTCCACCACCACCAATTAAAGTATTATTCAGTGTATTGCCAGTGAGAGTGTCATTGCCTGTGCCACCTGTTGCATTTTCAATAACGTTGTTGGCAGAGAGAATGAGTTTGAGATTGCTATTAACCGTTTGCAAGGTGGTTAAACCTAGATTTAGGTTTACGGCAACTGTAGTACCGCCAAAGTTAATAGTATCAGTACCACCTGTTGTGGTTTCTATAATTGTGTCCGTTCCCAAGGCAGTATTCGCTAGGAAAGAATAAGTATCATTTCCTACGCCACCATACAAAGTATCATTTCCAGCATCACCTGAGAATCTATCATCTCCCTGCTCGCCAAATAAACGGTCATTACCGCCACCACCAGAGAGGGTATCGTTACCTAAACCACCAAACAAATCATCATTGTAAGCAGTTCCTGTAATGTTGTTATTTACAACTGCACTGTTGAAAATAAAATCACTCGCTTGTAATTGGCTGCTGCTAATGCCATTGAGTTTGAGTCGATAATAATAATCGCCATCAAACACTCGATATCTGACGCTAATGATGGCGTTACCATCTGTATCATTAGTTGTCAGCAATAACAGATTATTAAAGTCACTGATGCCTAGAGTTCTCAGATCTATTTTGTCTTGTCCCTTTTGAAAATCAATGACGATATCTTGCTCTTTGGCAACAACAGAATTATCAAAGTACTCGAAGACAAATTCATCGTTTCCTGCACCACCATACAAGGTATCATTGCCAGCACCACCTAATAATCTGTCATTTCCCTGTTCGCCAAATAAACTGTCATTACCGCCACCACCAGAGAGGGTATCGTTACCTAAACCACCAAACAAATCA
>NZ_CAWUDO010000030.1:0-85311 GCF_963920935.1 Nostoc sp. CCY 9925
CCTTTTCCCCAAATCCAATGCCGAGTTAAAAATGCACAAAGCGAGCAGTATTGGGTAGGGGGGGTTTTGACAACCCCTTTCCGGTTATTGCATGAATGCTATCCCTTATAGGACGCTGTTTCAGCGGTCATACATTACATTCCAGGATTTTTCGCTATTCAAACAGATGTAGAGACGTTGCATTGCAACGTCTCTATCAACCATTTTGTGGATAAACGAGGGATCAAAGGGGGTGGGTCAAGAGGCTGCCTCAGCTTCTATCTCAGCAGCAGCGTTGATTTGCGGTGGCAAAACGCTGACAAGAACTCGCTCTGATTCAGCTAGAGGTGTCACACCCTCAGGAAAAGATATATCACTGATATGTAAGTTGTCTCCAATATTCAGGTTAGAGACATCAATGTCAATGAATTCTGGGATGTTCTCAGGCGCACAACTCACCTGCAATTCGGTAACAACGGTGTCTAACACGCCACCTTCTTGCTTAACACCAACAGGTTCTCCCACGAAACGCAGCCGTACTTCTACATTTGTGTCGCCGTGACCCGCAACAGCAAAAAAGCTGAGGTGGTAAGGTGTACCCTTTGCTGGATGAATTTGAAGTTCCCGTATTAGAGCTTTGCCTCGCCAAGGTATATCGGTAATGTTTAAATCAATCAAAGTATTATTGACTGAAGCTCTTTTGAGCAAGCGCTCAACAGTTTTGGCATTAATGGTCAAAGAGATAGATTCTGTACCCTTGTGACCGTATAAATTTGCCGGGATTGCTCCAGAACGGCGCAAGGCTTTGGGCTTGCTACCTTCTGGTCGCTTTTGACATTCGACTGTAATCGCCATAGAAATTGTCCTTTGTCAGTTGTCATTTGTCATTGGGCATGGGGCATCGGGCATTGGGCATTAGGAAGGGGGAAAGGGAAAGGGGTAAGGGGAAAAGGTTAAATTTATCCCTTTACCCTTTACCCTTTACCCTTTAACCTTTTCCCCTACCTCCCCATCTCCCTCATCTCCCCACTCCCCACTCCCTACGCACTGAGTAAGGAAGCGGGTGTGCCGTCGGCGTGCAATAAAGCGCGTTTGGGGCCGTGGATGGGGTCTTCTACGATTATGGTTTGATCGCGGCTGGCTCCTAGTGAAACGATCGCGATCGGGACTTCCATCAATTCTGCTAAGAATTTTAGATAATCCAGTGCCTGTTGTGGCAAGTCTTCCAAGGTGCGGCAGTGACTTGTTGACACTTGCCATCCTGGTAAGGTTTTATAGATGGGGCGACATCTGGCAAATTGACGGGAACTGGTGGGGAAGTGTTGGCTGCGATCGCCATCTATTTCATAGGCGACACAAACTTGGATTTCTGCTAATTCATCGAGGACATCCAGTTTGGTAAGTGCCATACAGTCCATGCCGTTAATTCGCACGGCATAACGACCGATGACGGCATCAAACCAGCCGCAGCGCCGCTTGCGTCCGGTGGTTGTGCCAAATTCGGCACCGCGATCGCACAGTAATTCTCCCAACTCTCCATGCAGTTCTGTGGGAAATGGCCCTTCTCCAACTCTTGTGGTATACGCTTTCGATACCCCAATCACTCGGTCTATCATTGTCGGCCCTAGCCCTGTACCAACGCAAGCCCCCCCGGCTACGGGGTTGGAGGAGGTAACATAGGGATAAGTTCCGTGATCTAAGTCTAGGAGTGTGCCTTGTGCGCCTTCAAACAGAATATTCCGCCGTCGCAGAACTGCATCGTATATTTTTAATGATGTATCAACGACGTAAGGCCGCAAGCGTTCTGCATACCCCAAATACTCCTCTATCACCTCTTGTGGATTTAGAGGCGGTAAGTTGTAAAGCTTTTCTAAAATGACGTTTTTATAATTGATCGTCCACTCTAACTGCTCGCGTAGCCCATTGGGGTCCATCAAATCTAAAACCCGAATGCCTGTACGTTCAGATTTGTCAGCATAAGTCGGACCAATGCCCCGACCTGTTGTGCCGATCTTATGGCTTCCCCGTCGTTCTTCTGATGCCTGGTCTATCAACCGATGATAAGGCATCGTTACGTGGGCTGTCTCAGATATCAGCAGGTGGTCAGTGGAAATATTTAATTCTTTTAGTTGGTCGAGTTCTGCTATCAAAATCTGTGGATCGATGACTGTGCCACAGCCGATAATGCAATCGGTATCTGGATACAAAATACCAGAAGGGATTAGGTGCAGCTTAAAGGTTTGACCTTTAACTACAATTGTGTGTCCAGCATTGACACCCCCTTGGTAACGTACCACAACATCTGCCGAACGGCTGAGCAAGTCTGTTATTTTACCTTTTCCTTCATCGCCCCATTGGGCACCTATGACAATTACGTTAGCCAAGCGTTTATATTATGAGGTAAAGTTTCCACAAACTATAATTATCAACATATTTTGAAAAAAATGTCAAGCTTTTGCAAAATAATCTAGCTGAACTGCCGATTGGATAGTCGCTTTTTTTGCGCGTATTCCACATAGTAAAGCCAGTTTTCACCAAAACGTTTTATCCTACCAGAAAATAATTTTGCAATAGCTCTATTATTTTAGATAGTTGCTCATAAATCTTCTTCAGTTTTTTAGCCCGCACCTACTTTAGAGGATGTTTGAAAAGTATTTTGCTGTGATTTATGCACTTTTTAGATTCCTCTTAGTCTCCTTTTTCAGGAGGATTTAGGGGAATCTAAAACATTTTGCTACCAACAATAGAACTTTTCAAATATCCTCTTATACTGGTGTAAATAAGTAAAGGCAAAAAAAATGTTTTGCACTTTTCCGGATTGTTATAAAATTAAGATGTAGCTCATACGTAGTTAAATTTCTATTATTTGCTATTTCATGCTAAAAAAAAGTATTTATAGATTACCCTATCCGTGTATCACTAAATTATTTGAGAAGTTTTCGGTACATTTAAAAAAAAATTATAACATGACAGTAACTTAACTCAAATACTTAATTCTTTCGTAACAATTCTGTGCCAGCTTTGTCTCACCAAAAGCAAACTAAGCAAAGATAATTTATAAAAAACTAATAGCTAAAAAGCTTATATAGTAATCCTTCCACTTTATCTTATACCTTTATATCAGCTATGCTATATCTACACCGACTTAAGCAGTTATGTTTGAGTTGAGAAGCTTAAATGATGCACCTTATCGAGTTGTAATAACATGGAAGATAAATCGGTTAAACTTTTTATTTCCTACTCACATAGAGATGAAGAACTTAGGCAGCAATTAGATAAGCACTTAGCTTCCCTGAAACGGCAAAAAGTGATAGAAGCTTGGCACGATCGCAAAATTGAAGCAGGAATGGAATGGGCAAAGCAAATCGATAATAATCTGAACAAAGCTGACATAATCTTGCTGTTAATTAGCCCTGATTTTATTTTCTCAAATTATTGCTCTGAAATTGAAATGGAACAGGCAATTAAGCGGCATGAGGCTGGAGAAGCGATAGTCGTCCCTATTATCATAGAACCTTGTGACTGGACATGGCTTGTTTTCAGCAAATACCAAGCTTTTCCTAAGAATGCAAAGCCGATAACTACTTGGACAAATGTAAACGAAGCCTTTTTGGATGTGATTCAGGGGATTCGTACAGTAGCAGAACGTTTATTTGAGCAGCACCAGCAAAAATTAAAGGCGAAGGAAACAGCAAAAGCTCGATATCTAAAAAAGGTTGAGGAAATTTTATCTTTTGATGGAGAAATATCTATCCCTGGACAAGATACTTTAGAAGAACTTCGAGAAGAATTGAGATTGACTCTTGAAGAAGCTAGCGAATTAAAAACCCGCGCTTTTGAGCCTTACAAAACATATAAGGAAAATCTGCAAAGATACAATAAAACTTTTCTGAAGATAATTCAACATGAGTATCCCCTTAGCGATAAAAACAAACAGGCTTTGAAGCTTCGCCAAAGAGATTTAGGAATAAAATCTGAGGATGCAGAGCAAATTGAAAAACAGATTCTTACTCAGGTAAAAGCTAAACATCTAGATAAAGTCGAACAAGAGGATTTCCAAAAACAGCGACAAGGAAAAGCCGAAATAGATAAACAGTTAGATCTAGAAAGAAAACGAGAAAAAGCCAATACTTCTCAGCAGTATTTAGAAGTTAAAGACGAAGATGTAGTCTCCATCCCAGTGAGGGCTATCCAAGAGTCGCAGCAACAGCCAGAGGTTATTTCAAAAAGTATTGAAACTGCTGCCAAATCTCAACCAGCAAGCGAAGTATCTACTCTCTTAGACTCAGCATTTTTACAGAATTGTCAACGAGAACTCGCCCGTTATATTGGGCCAATAGCACGTTTTATTCTTGAGGATACTCTGGCTGAATATCCTCGAATACTACCACAAGAACTGGTTGAGCTACTATCTGCCGAAATCCCCAATCCTCAAAATGCAAAACAGTTCAAGGAACATCTATTATAACTGATTTTGATTGCGATCTACTTTTTTGACAAGCCTCTTGAGCGCAATTTCTAAACTAGTTTTCATGCGCGTAAAAGCATCGGCTAAATGCCCTATTTCATCATTTGAGTGTTTCTTGAATTCAATATCCATTTCGCCTAAACTTACTGCCTCTGCAACTTGGGTGATTTGATTAAGAGGTTGAACAACATATTGTTTCAGCCAGAGGGTTGCTAAGAAGATAGTCACAGCAAAAATTGCGGTAAAAATTCCTATAATCAAGATAAAATTTTCATTGGTAATTTTATATACTTGTTCGGCAGGGATATAAATCATCTTAGTACCGATAATTTTGTTTAATTCCCAGCCAAACCCTTGATTGGCTCCATATTTACCTTGTTCGTATAAAATCTGTAATGATTTAGGAGATTTCTCTAGACTAGTATGACAGATCAAGCAACTACTTTGAGTAATTTTGATAGGACGAGAAGTATAAAATTTCTTTTTTCCATCAATCGTGAGAAAACCCTGAGCTATATTTTGCCCCCCTAATTTATCTTGTTCGCTTAATCTCTCTATAATCTTTATCTCTTCCTCTGTAGCTAGATCGTTGGAATTAGTCGGGTTAATCATCGCATCTTTATAACTATATTCTCCGTACTTATCTTTGTAACTATTAGTCAGAATATTAAATACTTCACTTACAGCATAGGAAGGAATAGACTCTAATAATAATTTCTGTTCTGATTGCTTTTCTAACAGAGGATTCACTTTATCCTGGTTATATTTCCGAATAGAGTCCATAGTTGAGATAAGTACATTAGCTTGTCTATTTAATTCATGCTCTGTATTACTACGAAGAATGTTATAATAAAAAATACTACTAACAATAATCCCTAACAAAAAAATTGCGAACATTAGAGTGGTCAGCTTTTTGCTTAGGTTAAAATTCCTCGGTATTAGTGCAAATATTTTCATTATTTTGAGCCTATCCTTAATTTAATTTGTACTGAATTTGTTTGATGTTTTTAATCAAACTCTAGCCGTGGTTCAATGATAGGTAAGATTCTGATAACAAATTCCCTTTCTTATACATTCTCCTCACGCATAAAAGTATTACGTAAAAAGAAGTAGTAAATTAGCAAACCTAAGTAAGATAATTTTTTTCAGCTTTAAGTTCTGAATGTGCAGGCATTCTGGCTCAATGTTTCTAAATTTTGCTCAGAGGAAATTAGTCTTTTTCCACTTACTGTAAGAGGACGTTTGAAAAGTTGTCTTGTTCAGTATCGAAAAGTTCTAGATCCCGCTAAATCCACTTACTTCCTCATGCTTGAAACCCTGAAGATTGAAGGGGTTTCCTTAAAACATGGGAGCTAAAAGCCCCTAAAATCACAGCAAAACACTTTTCAAACAACCTCAAACCACATTCAGTAAATCAACTGCCCGTTTATTTGTTATCTCTCTACACTTATCATACAGTTATTTTTAGCGATCGCAATATTGTTCACAATTTGTTTGTGATTCAAAACATTAGTTAAATTTTGACAATTTGTTTAACGCTCTAAGCTTGACACAAAAATTTTTTGAAAAGACACTCCACGAGTACAATTCTCTGCGAAGGAATGAAAATATATCTTTCCTAGTGGCCAGCCCCCAATATCCAATCCCTATTTTACAGGCAGGTCTATTGGCGTTAATTCTCTTTTATAAAATTCTGAGTCTGGTTTCCTTGACTCATACTTTGCACTGTCTCATTTACTGAGACAATTAACTACTGAGGAAAAATAATATCAAAAATTAATATCTATTAAAAACTAGCGGTTTTATTTCTAGTTATTGTGTATTGATGATTATAACCAAAAATCAATCAATATGTTTACAACTTGAACAGATTATATTCTCTACTTGTGTTGTGAAAAATTTTCAGATATTTTCAGCATTTATTTTAGTTTTTAATTAATTGTAATTAATGTATGGTAGATGGGCCAACAAGGGTGATCGCATGATAAAAAAATGGTCTGGAGTCCAAAAGCACAAAGCAATATTCATCTTGGCGTTGTCAATTGTATTTACTAATACTCTAATTTCCTATGACAACACTATTAAGTTGATTTATAACCGTCAATTTGTGATACACTCTCACAAATTTATTACTCAATTACAAATTATACAAAGTACACTACAATATACTGAAAATACACAACGTAATTATATAATTACATTTGATATAGAAGCTCTCAAAGCATATAATCGGGGATATGAAGAAAGCGATCGCCATCTCCAAAACCTGAGTAAATTAATTGGTAATAATCCCCAAAAGCAGCAGTGGTTTTCTCTATTGAAGCAAAAAATTAGTAACAGATTCAACACGCTACGGCAAGAAATATACTTAAAAGAAAATCAGGGATTGCCAGCAACTCAAGAGCTAATTTTGTCTAAACAAGACAAAAAAATTGGTAAAGAAATTCAACAGCTAATTGAGGATTCTTTAAAGACAGAACAAAATTTATTACAGCAAGAGTTACAAAAGTCACAAGCAATTTACCAAAAAGCTGTAATTAGATTTTTGATGACCGTTGTTTTACATTTGCTGTTAGTAGCTTTACTGTATAAATTATTGTGTAATTACGTTAAACAACTTCAGCAAGCAGATGAGAAAATTCGCGAACAAAATTTGCTGCTAGATGTAGCGAAAGATGCAATTATAGTGCAAAATATCGACAACAAAATTTTATTTTGGAATCAAGCCGCCCAGAGTCTCTACGGCTGGAAAGTTGAGGAAGCTGTGGGTAAAAATATTAAGCAACTTTTGTATCAAGGTTCGCCACAGATAGAAGATGCTTACTTAAGCGTGATGAATACTGGTGAGTGGCGGGGTGAATTGTATCAAATGACAAAAGAAGGTAAGGAAATTATCGTTGAAAGTCGGTGGGTATTGTTACCAGATGATAATGGACAACTCAAATCTATTTTGAGCGTGAATACGGAAATTACACAGCAGAAACAATTAGAAACTCAACTTTTGCGATCGCAACGTTTGGAGAGTATTGGTAGTCTAACTAGCGGTATTGTCCATGACCTGAATAATCTACTATCGCCGATTTTGATGTCAGTTCAGTTTTTACAGAAAAAATTTCCTGACCCCCAAAGCCAGAAAGTACTACAAACCCTAGAAAATAATGTTAAACGCAGTGCTAATTTGCTCAAGCAAATCTTGACCTTTGCACGCGGTATTGAAAGCAAACGCAGAATTTTTGAAATTCAGCCTCTAATGGCAGAAATTGAGGAAATTATCGTTCAAACATTCCCTGAATCTATTATCTGCCAGATAGATATTCCTAAAAATCTTTGGCACGTGCGGGGAGACGCAACTCAAGTACATCAAGTGCTGATGAATTTAGTAGTCAATGCCCGCGATGCCATGCCTGATGGCGGAATCTTGAGAATCATAGCGGAAAATGTCGTAATTGGCGAACATTCTGCCGAGATTAATATTGATGCGAAAGTCGGTTCTTATATTGCGATCGTGGTGACGGATACTGGTATGGGTATCTCTCCGGAAGTCCAAGAACGGATTTTTGAACCATTTTTCACCACCAAAGACGTAAGCAAAGGTACAGGTTTAGGACTTTCCACCACACTGGGCATCATTAAGAATCATGGTGGTTTTGTCAATCTTTATAGTCAGGTAGGCAGAGGTAGTCAATTCACAGTGTACTTGCCAGCTTTAACATCTAGGGAAACCCCTTCATTTTCCCTAGAACTCGAATCAGTGACAGGAGAGGGTTAATTAATTTTGGTGGTTAAAGTATCACAGACGACAAAAATCCTATCGACCAAAACTTTTTGCCCACGTTGGGTATTCGTTATGAATCCACCATACTTTTACCCTATTAGACTGTGCAGGTGCGCTACCTGACATTGAATACCTGCGGGAGAAAGTGTTTTGCAACTCCTCATCTTATTCTACTAAGCGTATACCACAAATAGTTGTCAATCCCTTATGAGGGAGAAAGTGTTTTGCAACTCTTTTGTTGTAATGCAGCAACAAATTTTAACATCAGCTGGAGAGGGTGAATTGGGGAGTGGGGGGGATGAGAAAGATGGAATTTGGAAGAAATGTTTAGAAAAAATGGTAAAAATTAACGTCAGTAGTTTGCTGTTGTCAGACCAAAATATTGCGGTATTTGCTGACAGTGATATCAGAGGATTTTGTTTGAAACCCTGACTAGAAAAGAGTTTTTACAGGAATAACTACAATATTTAGAATGAATTAAGGTAGAACTACAGAATTTTGCTGGGAGTAGAGATTTTTTTCTCGATGTTTTTGTTACAATTAGTGAAATTTTTTCCCTAAAAATACCACTATGTCGTTATACGCAGAATTACATAGACATCTAGGCGG
The DNA here is from genome assembly GCF_963920935.1 of Nostoc sp. CCY 9925. Taxonomy (NCBI): domain Bacteria; kingdom Bacillati; phylum Cyanobacteriota; class Cyanophyceae; order Nostocales; family Nostocaceae; genus Nostoc; species Nostoc sp. CCY 9925. The sequence goes on from NZ_CAWUDO010000030.1 coordinate 8,832, forward strand.
TTCGGTCGTCCCCCGAGTTTTGTGGCGATATTTCGAGCGACATTCTTCGGAGTTGATTTCCCGCTTTGCTGACTATTCAGAATTTGAAGATTTTTACACTCGCCCACGCAATACTCTAGATGAGTATCTAGAATTGCACACCCTGGTAGAAAGTGTGCAAACTGTAGAAACTTTGCCTTACTTTATCTATCGCTTGCTGCGGGGTGCTTACATTTTTGAAAATTTGGCTTATCTGGAACTGCGCTACACTCCCTATTTACGGACACCTGAGCATCTGAGTCAATCAGACAGAATTGACAAGATGGCAGAAATTGTCCAAGTAGTAGGACAAGCTAGCCACTTGCCAGAATATCCAATTGTTACTAGCCAAATTCTCTGTATGCACACGCGTTTACCCTATGAGGTGAACAAAGCGATTATTGATTTGGCGGCGCAAAATAAGCAGTATGTCTGTGGAGTAGATGTAGCGGGGGGTGATAGCTATTATGCCGATCGCCTCCAAGAATGGATTAGTCTATATGATTATGCGCGATCGCAGGGCGTTAATACCACCGGACATTTATTTGAAACTACCGCTGGTTGTTACCCCCAAATGTTACCCTACCTAATGCGAATTGGTCACGGCATCCAAATTCCTTTACTGTATCCAGAATTACTTAACGATTTAGCTAGACGCGGGCAGTGTTTAGAGGTTTGCCCCACAACTTATTTGAAAACTGGTACTTTACAGGATATACGTCAACTCAAAATAGTTTTTGACCGTTGTTTTGATGCTGGGGTCGATATCGCTATTTGTACTGATAATGCTGGGTTGCATAATGTACGTTTGCCTTGGGAATATGAAAATCTTTTGACTTACGACATTATTAGTTTTGACCAACTCCAAGCTTGTCAGGATGCAGCTTTTCGCCATGCTTTTGCTTGGCCTTACAGGCAACGTCCGGCATCGTTATTGAATAGGTTGCTGAAAATTGAATCACCTAAAGTTTTGGTATTGAGCGAAAATAATTAGAAAACAAGTCAGAATTCAGCAATGCTTGAAGTGGCGATTAACACCTGTTAGTGATTGTTCACTTTTGACCGAAAACGCAAAGGATACAGAGCAACTAAATTTATTTATGGGGATCAAAAATGTTTGAATTTTGAATTTTGAATTTTGAATTTTGAATTCGGAGCGTTCGCCTAGCGTCTCGTAGAGAAGCGACGTGACGTTATAGATATGGCGTTCTGTATGTAAGGCAGATTTGGCTCTGGATGCCAAATCTGCTAATGGAATGGAATTGCCCCAGCGATTCGACCTTGCTTGTAAGTCTGGCGATGGCGCACATCAACAATTATTAAATTTGGTTGACCCCAATCCAAGAGAGGCTTTAAATCATGAGCATTAGCCGCTAATTTAATACTCATCAGCTTTTTTTGCTTAGAATCTCACAAGCGATTTATCAAAAATCTGACTTTTCACGGTATCTGGAAAACCCCTCTCCAAACCTCTCCCCTGCAAGGAGAGAGGCTTTGATTTCTCCCCCTTCCCTAGTAGGGAAGGGGGCTGGGGGGTTAGGTTTTGCGTTAGCTTTTCCACATGACGTGAAAAGTCAGATCAAAAATCGCTTTTTAATTGAGCTTTCTTCATACTTAATCAAAATTTCTGCCAAATTTACTCTCCTAATACCTCTGCCGCCAGAAGCTATAAACTATAACTTATGGCATCTACTATTCAAGCTCTACCAAAAGAAGTTGTATATCTAATTACAGCGGGAGAAGTCATCGACTCTTTAGCCTCTGTAGTGCGGGAATTGGTGGAAAATTCCCTAGACTCAGATGCAACACGAATTGTGGTTTCCCTATGGCCGCAGCAATGGCGAATTCGGGTTGCAGACAATGGTTGTGGAATGAACTTAGGCGATTTGCAACAAGCAGCCACAGCCCACAGCACCAGTAAGATTCGTTCTAGTGCCGATTTGTGGAAAATTAACAGTTTGGGTTTTCGTGGTGAGGCGTTACACAGTCTAACGAATCTGGCAGATTTGGAAATTTTGAGCCGTGCTGTAGGTGGAAAATTAGGATGGCGAGTTGTGTATGGGTATGGCGGCAAAGTTCTGGAAGTTGAAGTAACTGCGATCGCACCTGGTACAGTAGTCACAGTTTCCAATCTTTTCGGTAACTGTTCATCTCGTCGTCAGGGACTGCCCACAACAGCACAGCAAATGAAAGCCGTGCAAGCAACAATTCACCAAATTGCCCTATGTCATCCCCGCGTCACCTGGCAGATTTGGCAAAATGACCGTCAATGGTTCACCATCTCCCCCGCTACCACAACTGGACAACTACTACCGCAGATTTTACCCCAAGTCCGACAGGGCGATTTGCAAGAAGTCAAACTCGAAGTACCCAACCCTCCAAATTCCTCTACAGACGCGATGAATCGCGTCTCTACGGACTCTTGTACAGACGCGATTCATCGCGTCTCTCCCCACTCAGCACTAAACTTAGTAGTAGGATTACCCGATCGCTGTCATCGTCATCGTCCAGATTGGGTGCGTGTGGCGATTAACGGACGGATGGTAAAATCAGCAGAACTAGAGCAAACAATATTATCTGCATTTCACAAAACATTACCACGCGATCGCTATCCAATTTGTTTTCTGCATCTTGCCGTTTCCCCGGATCAAATTAACTGGAATCGTAACCCAGCAAAAACAGAAATTTATCTCAATGAAATCACTTATTGGCAAGAGCAAATTATCGCAGGAATTAACCAAGCACTGCAAATTTCTGCTGCTAATCTCAAAGAAACTGTCCACACAACACGAGTTAGTAAATTACTCAAAGCCGCAGAAGCTAAAGGCGGCTACAATTTCAATCCTCAAAATCCCAATGGGGATGACAAAATTCCTAACTCTTGTACAGACGCGATTAATGGCGTCTCTCCTAACTCCCTGAAAGCTGTGGCGCAAGTGAGTAATACTTATATTGTTGCCGAACATCCTGCTGGGATGTGGTTAGTGGAACAGCACATTGCCCATGAACGGGTTTTGTATGAGCGATTATGCAATAATTGGCAACTAATTCCCGTCGAACCGCCAATTATTCTTTATCAATTGTCGCCAGTGCAAGTGTCGCAATTGCAACGCATCGGTTTAGATATAGAACCCTTTGGCGAACAACTTTGGGCAGTTCGTAACTTACCTTCAATGTTGCAGCAGCGCGAAGATTGTGCAGAAGCAATTTTAGAATTGAGTTTGGGAGGTGACTTGCAAACAGCACAAGTAGCTGTCGCTTGTCGTAGCGCGATTCGTAACGGTACACCAATGAATCTACAAGAAATGCAGACACTTTTAGATGATTGGCAACGCACTCGCAACCCCCGCACCTGTCCCCACGGACGCCCAATTTATTTATCGCTAGAAGAGTCAGCTTTAGCCCGATTTTTCCGGCGTAATTGGGTAATTGGCAAAAGTCATGGAATTTGAATTATTTTGCAACTAGTTAATGTATAGGAATCCGGTTTGATTACTGAAATTATTGGCGTAGATAGGCAAGAGGCAAAAGGCAACAGGCAGAAGGATTCTAGAAGATTAAGTGTACCTAGCTTCTCAAAAATCAAATAGGAGTCCTATATATATTTAAAGTATTAATATGCTAAATATAAATTTAAATAAAGTAGTTCTATTAATGACTGGTAGAAACTTACTTAGATGAAACCTCACTGATTATTTATGCTTGCGAATACGATTCAAATATAATTCCAATTTATGACTCTGAAGGAAATGAGATGGAATTGCTTTGTGATTCTCGAGGGACGAGAATAGATGATAATCGTAGGGTACTTCTCAAAGATGAAAGTTCTTTATCCAATGTTTTAGTAACAAATTTAGGTACTCGGTTTAAATATTCCGAAAAATTAAGTGGAGAGAAAACTTTCAAAGGTCAAATTAATGGTGTTTGGATCTACCAAAATACTATAGGCTAAATTATCTTCAATCAAATTTTTAACACCTCTAGGTCTTGACAGGAATTATCATCATATAGCCATCCTAAATCATTCATGAAAAGTTAGATACCCAGCTTATTAAATAAGTCGGGTATCCGGACACCATAAATTTCATAAATCAAATAGAATTGCTATAACAACGAGTAGCTCAAAACTATATAGCCCATCAAAACCGTATTAAGTCGATATACCTAGAGAGTGATCTTTTTTCTAACTGTAGATAACAACAACTTCATTCTACAGATTGATGTATGCCTTATGGTTTTCAAAGTAAAAATAAAGTCAGTTCGACATCAAATGAAGAACTTGCCAAGAGTACTTGTTCATTAAGCATTTCTCAGTTAATGCACAAATACAATGGTATTTCCTTCAATTTGATTTTTCAGTAGCTTCAAGATTGGAGCATCGCTTACTAGTTTTATTGGTAAAGTTTACCAAATTAAGATCGTAAGCTTTGCCCCTAGAGTAAATGTCTTGCGTAGTTAACGCTGTTATCGAGGATTTCAAATGAAAGTTATTGCTTCTGTTTTATCTATCTTGCGCCCAGTACGTTTTTTAGTTGTGGCTTTTACTTGCGCTTTACTATTGTTATCTAGTGCTTTTCCTGCTTTTGCAATCAGTGGCTCTCCAAGTAGTCCTACCGAAGGTGAAACACAACTGCTTGATATTCAGCGCGAAACTGACAAAGCCGCTAAAGAACCACCAATTGGACTTAAAGAGACTCAAGAGAAGACTCAGGGAGGACTCAATGAAGTTCAAGGAACTGCTGACATTGACAAACAAAAGCGTCCTGAAAATTCACAGAATGCAACCACAGTAGAAGAAAAAGCAAAGAATTTGTTGGACAAAATTACAGGGAAGTAATAAAGTTAATACTTTGCTTTGGTAATTTTTACTTAATAATGGGTGATTCGTAAAAGCAATCACCCATTATTATTTCGTAATTACATAAGTTTGCGGCTGAGTTATGGGTTTGTAGATTTTTGAGCACAAATTTCTTCATAATAGTACCTATTAAGGCATAGGCATAATTACAAATATGGTAATTAATCTCAACTGACAATGCACCCTTTGGTTGATGTAGATGATGTTGAAAATTTGAGATGTTAATAAATAATAAGTTTGTCTAGGGATGAAAAACAATGCGTGCGATCAATATTGGTTTGACACAAGAACAGCGTCAAGGTGTGATTAATCTGTTGAATCAAGATTTGGCAGATGCCTATTTACTGTTAGTAAAAACCAAAAAGTACCATTGGGATGTTGTTGGCCCTCAATTTCGCTCTTTACACCAGCTTTGGGAAGAACACTACGAAAAGCTGACTCTAAATATTGATGCGTTAGCAGAGCGGATTCGTGCTTTGGGTGGTTATCCAGTTGGTTCAATGGAGGGGTTTCTCAAAATTGCTACCCTCAAGGAACATGCTGGTAATGTCCCCACTGCAACAGGAATGGTAACTAATTTAGTAGAAGATCACGAGCAAGTGATTCGCAATCTCAGAGATCATGTCGATCAGTCTGGTGAACAGTTCCACGACCAAGGAACTGCTGACTTTCTGACTGGATTGATGGAAGAACATGAGGAAATAGCTTGGATGTTGCGCTCATTTATTGAAGGGCAAGCACTTGAGGGAGACGGTACACAGCCAGCAAAAGAAACTAAAACTCCTGTAGGTGTGTAACCAATGACGAATTTTAGATTTTAGATTTTGGATTTTTCAGGCAAAACTTAAAATCTAGAAAAGTCTTTTTGCGTAGTTTTTGATGGAATTGTCCGCCAATTTCTTTGTAGAACCAATCCAAAATCTACAATTCTTTACTCAGCGCCATGTATCAAAGTATGGCGCTGAGTAAAATTAAAAATCCAAAATTCTTTAACTATATCTACAGCAAAAACAACATAATCCAAGATAATCCCAGGAGTATTTAAATGCCAGAAGTGTATAAGGCAGAACGTACTATTTCTGTTGTATTCAAAGAACAAAAGCAAATTGATGATGTTATTAGACGTTTATTAGACAGAGGTGTGCCCAGAGATCACATTTCTGTCCTGGGTAGAAATTTTCAGTCGGAAACTCGAATTTCTGGCTTTATTAGTAAAAAGGATGTGATCCTCGGCGGTTTGAGAACAGGGGCAGTTTTTGGTTCCTTATTTGGTTCCTTTCTCAGCTTGCTCACAGGTGTGGGTGTACTATTTATTCCTTTTCTTGGCTCAATTGTGGCAGCAGGGCCAATTGGTGCAGTGTTGTTAGGGGCTGCTAGCGGAGCGATCGCAGGTAGCGCAGGTGCTGGTCTAGTATCGGTTCTGACTACTTTGGGAATGCCAGAAGACAAGGCCGCTATTTACCAAACCCGCTTACAGGCTGGTGAGTTTTTATTGATGGCGGAAGTTCCAAGCGATCGCACCGGCGAATTTCAATTGCTCCTCGAAAGTGCTGGTGGCGAAGAAATTGAGGTAATTGAAAAAACCCTGGCTCGTCCTTGTCCAGGGCTATGCAACAGCCCAGAGGACTTGTCACCTGAAGTTCGCGCTCATCTTTCTAATGAAGCTCAACGTACATTCATTGAGCGCTATAACGCTGTCATCAATGAAAAAAATGACGAGTTTAACGCTGAGCAAGCTGCCTGGGAAGCTGTTCACCAGCAATATGATGAAGATGAAAATGGTGTATGGTCAAAAGCTAAGGTAAGAGCTTAATAGCAATTCACAAAAATTCCATACATATACACTTTTTTGGGGGCACAGCATTGCTGTGCCCCTATGCACGTAATGACCTCTGACAATACGGTTTGGTTAAGGCAAGAGACGCGATAAATCGCCGTCTCTACAATAATTGCTGTAAACACGGCGCCACAATTGAAATAAATCTTCATAAAACTTCTATTCCGATATATCGCGATATATTCCGATATATCGTATAGTAGAGAAAGTTGATTAGAAATTTAGTTATGTTTAGACACTTTCGGTCACGCATTGGGGTACCTGCATGGGCAGGAGTTAGCGAAGATGATTTTTTGTTTGTCAAGTCTCGGTTTGAGCATCGCCAGGAGCATGGTAAACATCATGGCAAACACTCTCGTGATCAAGTCTTTGGTCGTGGTTGGCCAGATGAATATCGGACTCGTCGGGGTGACATCAAGTTCATCTTGCTGGAATTGTTATCCGAACATCCTAGTCATGGTTACGACCTGATTAAAGAGATGGAAAATCGTTATGGTGGTTTCCGTCGTCTCAGTCCTGGCTCAGTCTATCCAACACTCCAATTGTTGGAAGAAGGTGGTTATTTAACCAGCTCGCAAGAAGGCGGTAAGCGGATTTACACCATCACAGATGAAGGTAGACAACTTTTGGCAGAACGTACCCAACAAGAAACTTCAGATTCTCCTTGGGATACCTTCAAAAGTTTCATTACAGGTAAGCCCCAAGAGTTGATTGAGTTGCGGAATGCTGCAACAGAATTAGCTGGTGTGGTAGTGCAGGTTGCCCGCAGTGGCAATGTGGAGCGAATAAATCGAGTGCGTGAGCTTTTAGAGCAAGTTAAACGGGAAATTTACGCGATTTTGGCTGAAAAATAAATAGAGACACCTAATTAGGCGTCTCTAATCTCAAAATTATCAGTTTTGTTTCTACTCAAAAATTAGCAGCGATCGCGGTTAAATCTGTTTCAATAAACGAGTTGAGCAATGTCCACAATTGCAAATCAGTAAAATCTGGAATCGCCATAAATGCGCCGACTTCCCGTAACAGTTGGGGATTGTGGGTAGACGCTATACCGATGGTGCGGATATTTGCGCCTACCGCAGCTCTAATTCCAGAAGGAGAATCTTCTAGAGCGATCGCTTCCTCTGCTTGAATTTCCAACTTGTTTAAGGCAACTTGGTAGGGTGCGGGGTCGGGTTTACCTGCGATACAATCGTCCGCTAAAACAATTGTATGGAAAGCTTCTTTTATCCCCAAAACTTCTAGCATATATTCTGCATTTAATCTAGGGGCATTAGTTACTAATGCACGTTTTAATTGATGTGTATCTGTCCATGCTAGTAGTTCCGAAAATCCACTAAGCGGTTGTAGATTGGAGGCAAGTCTGCGGAAAAGTGCCTCTTTTTCGTCTGCAAATTTTTCTCTTTCTGCTAGTGATAATTGTGGCAGGATATCTTGAACAATTTCTGGATTTAATCGTCCACTAATTTTTGATTTATAAAATGTTTCATCAATTTCTATGCTGAAATTTAGCAGCATTTCTTTCCAAGCTCGGTAGTGTATGGGATCGCTGTTGACAATAGTGCCGTCTAAGTCAAAGAGAATTGCAGCCAGCATAATTTTTGGAGACTATGTAAATAATTGTTAACTTTATTTACATAGTTTACATTGTTTTTGTCCTTTAGTGATTGTTCCGTCAATATAGGGGACTGAGAACTAGGGATTAGGGGCTGGGGAAGAAATTCGCTTACGAAGGTTAGTATCTTAACAAATCTTAAGAGTCATAAATTAATCTGCTAAATCCTAAAATCTATCCTCTATAACTGGATAAGGCATTAAGCTCATCCCACCCGTAAAAGGGTATGGAATTTAACGTTAACTGCCAACAGTATTGATAACCTTCTGTGTAAGAAAATGGTAGCCACTAGAAACTTTTTGCGCGTTGACGATTTATTAGTGCAGATTTACAACTCTGAAGTCGAAATGGCCTTCTCAGTTGCAGAAATCACCCAACAATATTTACAGCAGGTTCTCAACGAACAGGATACAGCGGCTGTATTGTTAGCCACAGGTAACTCCCAGTTGAAATTTCTTGATGCTTTAATTAAATTGGGTGGTGTAGATTGGTCACGGATTACTCTGTTGCATCTAGATGAATATTTGGGAATTAGTGCCGATCATTCTGCAAGTTTCCGCCGTTATATGCGAGAACGTGTAGAGAAACGAATTACTCCTAAGCAATTTCACTATATAGAAGGTGATGCACTGCAACCAGTGGCAGAATGCGATCGCTACACCAAATTATTGCAAGCACAATCAATTGACTTGTGCTGCCTTGGTGTTGGCGAAAATGGACATTTAGCCTTTAACGATCCGGCGGTTGCAAATTTTCAAGATCCTTACAGCGTAAAACTAGTAAAACTAGATAAAGTCAACCGCCAGCAACAAGTAAACACAGGTCAGTTTCCAAATCTTGAAACTGTTCCACAATACGCTTTTACTGTTACTATTCCCGCAATTTGTTCAGCCAAAAAAATTATTTGCCTTGCTCCAGAAACACGTAAAGCAAATGTGGTAAAACAAATGTTGCAAGGAGCTATAACCACAGAATGTCCGGCTTCTATTCTCCGTCAACAACCCCAAGCAACGTTATTTTTGGATGTAAATTCTGCTAGTTTGCTTTAAGTTGTCAGCTCATCTAATACCAATTTGATTAATGATTGCAACACATCCTTGGATGAAGAGGCGATTCATCGCGTCTCTACAGATCTGACTTTTCACGGTATCTGGAAAACCCCTCTCCAAACCTCTCCCCTGCAAGGAGAGAGGCTTTGATTTCTCCCCCTTCCCTACTAGGGAAGGGGGCTGGGGGGGTTAGGTTTTGCGTTAGCTTTTCCACATGACGTGAAAAGTCAGCTGATTAGCTTATTTATAGCGAGAACCTGCTACTTCATTAGGATCGCTATAAGCTCTGGGTTTTTCCCGATTACGAGCCAGGCCTGCTAAACCAGCTAGACCAAGCAAACCTAGCCAACCCCAATTGGAACCGCGATCGCTATTTTCTTGGTAAGTTGTGACACCTGTATTCCGGTTAGTACCTGTGGTGTCAGTGCCATCTGTAGTAGTGCCAGTACCATCACTACCTGTAATCCCAGTACCAGTCCCATCTGTAGTAGTGCCAGTACCAGTACCAGTTGTACCAGTACCAGTTGGGTCGATACCAGTTGTACCAGTACCACCAGTACCAGTTGTGCCAGTGCCAGTACCACCAGTGCCTGTTGTGCCAGTGCCTGTTGGGTCGATACCACTTGTACCAGTACCGCCAGTACCAGTTGTGCCAGTGCCAGTGCCTGTTGTACCAGCGCCTGTTGGGTCGATACCAGTTGTACCAGTACCACCAGTACCAGTTGTGCCAGTGCCAGTGCCAGTGCCAGTTATGCCAGTGCCAGTACCAGTTGTTCCAGTGCCAGTTGTACCAGTTGTGCCAGTACTTGTTGTGCCGGTGCCAGTTGTCCCAGTACCTGTACTACCAGTACCAGAAGTAGTTCCTGAGCTAGTGCCACTACCAGAACTTCCGCTTTGGGCAGAAACAGAAACAGGTAAGGATGCAGAAGCAAAACTGATGGCAAAGAGACTAGCTAAAACAGTTTTAGATAAATCAAAAGGTCTCATGATTATGGTTCCTTGTATGTTCTAGATTGCTGTGGTTTGTTGATTTAGAAAACCGATATTTCCTACTTAACTGCTACTTATGAAGTAGATTTAGACAATGCGATTGATCGGCTTTTCACCTACATAGAAAATGTTAAAAAACATTTAATTGGTATAAATGAAACTCAAAAAAAGCTGTAAAACTTTTTAACGTCATTTTACAGAAAATTTGTAGCTCTATTTTTAAGCATGTTATTTTCTGCGAAAAACCATGCTTTGCTTTTGGCATGATATTATTTCTTGAAAAAATGACGGTAATGCCAAAAAATCATTGTCTTGAGACCCCCGTACCTTTAAATTTACACAACACTTGCTATCGGTTTAATTCATTCTTATTTAGAATATATGCAGTTTTTTTAAAAAACTTCTATCATCAGAATAAAAACAGCTATATCGAAGGAGCTAATTTATTACTAAGTTTACTTGTATTAATGATGAGAACGGAAAAGATTACCGCTTAAAATTAGATAAACATGCCTCAAGATAGACACAATCTTCACATTGGATATTTTGTCCTGGATTCATACATCCACAAGGTGGATTCATGTAACACTCAGAAACATCTTTGGGTGTTGAAGACTTGTCAAATATGAAGTGTAAAGCTGCTTCTCGCAGACAAAAAATTAAATCTTCTACCATATATTTTTTTTAATTTTGTAGTTAATATGACAAATTGGTAGTTACTTTTTATCAAAAGTAGAAAGTTGAAACAACCGAATACTCTTGAAAGTTTATTAATACTACTTTTATATCTTCTTCGATTTAAAAACTTATAACTTCATACTCCAGGGGTGTCTGACTTGAGACTCAAGGAATATTCTTATTTTTGGTTAGGTTGTAACCAAGGATATATGACAATCTACAGAGATTACCAACTTCTTATAGAAATGGGGAATCTTGGTGTTTAATTCTGTTGAATTTAAGCTATTGCAAAACTTCTTTGACTAGATGACCATCTTCCATATGGATTATGCGATCGGCAATATCTAAAATTCTGTTGTCGTGAGTAACCATTAAAATAGCACAATTCTGTTCCTTAGCTAGTTTCTGCATCAGGGTGACAACATCTCGGCCAGTCTTGCTGTCTAAAGCAGCAGTAGGTTCATCGGCTAAAACCAATTTAGGATGACTTACTAAAGCACGCGCAATGGCTACCCGTTGTTTTTGTCCTCCTGAGAGATCGGATGGGTAATAATTAATTCTATTTTCTAATTTAACGGCGTTGAGAATAGCTTCTGATTTGTTGCGAGCTTCCTGTTCAGAAATATTTTTGTGTAATTCAAGCGACATCTGAACATTTTGTCTAGCTGTTAAAAAATCTAATAAGTTGTGAGCTTGGAAAATATAGCCAATATGACGACGTACTTTAACTAATTGCTCATTACTAGCTCCAAAAAGCTCATGACCTAGAAATTTAAGACTTCCCTCTTGAATAGAGCGTAATCCACCAATTAAAGTTAGTAAAGTTGTTTTTCCTGAGCCTGATGGGCCAGTCATAATCACAATTTCACCAAATTTGATATGAAAATTAATATCAAATAATGTTTGGGTACGAATTCTTTTTTCACCAAAATAGTGATTGAGATTTGTGATATCAACAATATATTTTGTTTTCATTTTTTATAAATATACATAATTTAGAAAATATCTGCTGGATCTACTTTTCTGAGTTTATTTGTAGACAAAAAGGCAGAAGTTAAGCACATGAATGTTGCTGATACTAATACTAATATCGCTTTATCAGTACTCATGATAACTGGTAATTTAGTAGCATTTTTGGAAATATCATAGAGACCTATAGATATAATAAAACCTGGGACATAACCTAGAGATGCTAAAATTAGAGCTTGTCTAAAAACCACACTTAATAAGTAGTTGTTTTTGAACCCCATTGCTTTTAAGGTTGCATATTCAGTTAAATGAGTTGAAATATTACTATAAAGAATTTGATAGACAACGATTACACCAACAACAAACCCCATTAACACCATCAAATTAAACACGAATCCAATGGGTGTTCTGAGAGACCAATAGCTTTTTTCAAGAGCAATAAATTCTTTGCTAGTAATAAGTCTTACATCTGGGGGTAAGTTAACTGATAACTCTGCCAAAACTTTTTCGGGATTGGCATTAGGTTTAAGCTTAATTAAGCCTATATCTATCTTTTGTACCGAACGATCTTGAAATATTCTCAAAAAAGTTGAAGAACTAACAATTAAATTTCCATCAACTCCAAAGGAGGGGCCTAGATTAAATAAACCACCAATTTTAACTTTGTAACCAATTAATCCAGAATAGCTATATATTTCAACTTTTACAGTTTTTCCTTGCTCAAAATCTTTAGCGATCGCCCCGAATTCTGGTCGAGAATCGCGGTCAAATAAAACAATATTAGGAATTTTAACTACGTTGAGTTTTTCTTGAATATGGGGAAATTTGAAAATTGATTTAACTGGATCAAAACCAAGCACATAGAGTGGATATTTTAAACCAGTATCTGGATTTTTAAATTTGGCAAATTGCACATATAAAGGGCTGACTGATTCTACACTTTCAAAACCCAGCAATTGATATAAATACGCGCGAGAAAAGCTTTGATTGGATGTCAGAGATTTATATTGGGAACTGATTAAAAATAAATCTCCTTCTAAATTGTTATGTAATTGTGTAGCGCTGTCATAGAGAGCATCTTGGAAACCAATTTGCATAAACATCAGAACTGCAACAAAAGCAATTCCAGCCAAAGCTACAAAAAAGCGAATCTTTTGTCGTGCTAGTTGTAGCCAAGCCAGAGGTATATTGAGAATCATGTAGTCAACCTCAACAAAGATAGGAATGATTCATTAGTCATTTCTTTATATACTCTCTCATCTCCTCCAATCCCATTCGCATTTATCACCAGATAATTAGCAACTTACGTTAATAATTTAAAAGTAAACAGTCAGAATCCAGCTTGAGATGTGAAAATAAACCTACTATAAACAAACTCTTGATTTTCTTATTGACTATTAAGCTTGGTTATCAAAGTATTCTGAATTCTGAATTCTTACGTCAAAGATAAATCATCACTTCTACTTGTAAATCAGTAAAATTAGCGACTTGCTGATTATCTACTGGGTTATCAATACGAATTTTGACATCAACTATTTTGTTATCAGTGTCTGCTTGGATAGTGTTGTTAAAGATATTTTGTTTACCGACTTGCAAACCAATATCTGCGACTTTTCCTCGTAATTTTCCTGGAAAAGCGTCGCTAGTAATAGTTGCTGATTGACCTAGACGCACTTTTTGAATATCAGTTTCATAGACTTCTGCAACGACATACATTTGTTGTGTGCGACCTAAATCAGCTATTCCTGTAGTGCCGATAATTTCTCCAGGCCAAGTATTAATTTTCATGACTTGCCCAGTTATGGGCGATCGCACTACGCTTAAATCCCATTCTGTCTGAGCCTGTTTAACTGAGGCGATCGCACTGTCAACATCAGCTTGTGCTGCTGCCACATCGGTAGGACGAATTTCAGCAATACTCTTGAGTCTGGCTTTACCCTCGATTAACTGCTTTTGCAGAGTTTCGATAGTGCGCTTGAGAGAAGCTTTCGCTTCATTGATCTGCTGTTGAACAGTATCGACTCGCAAACGTTTAGTATCTGCATCGGAAGAGGAAATCGCACCATCTTTATATAACTGCTGATATCGCTGATTTTCGCTTTCAGCATTACGCCACTCTGCCTCTAAGCGGGCAATGGTTGCTTGTTGTGCTGAAGTTTCTCCTTCCAATTCAGCTTCTAAACGAGCGATGGTTGCTTGTTGTGCAGAGATATCTCCGTCTTTTGCCCCCGCCTTTACCTGGTTGAGACTAGCCTGGGCAACTAAGACTTGTCGTTGAGCTTTTTCTAGGGCTGCAAGACGAGGAAAGTAAGTGTCAAGAAGTGCAACTATTTGCCCTTCCCGCACCATATCTCCTTTATTTACCAACAGTTTTGTGACTCGAACACCGGCTTGAGATTCGGGCGCAGACAGACGAATAACTTCTCCTTGGGGTTCTAAACGTCCTAAGGCAGAAACAGCAGTCATTTTGGGAGGACTACTTTGAGTAGGTACAGGCTCTACTTTAGAAGACAACTGAAATTGTGAAAACGTATAAAATGAAACTGCACCAGTAGCTACAGCCATAATCGCTGCCAACATGACCGATGACCAACCTACAACAGGTTTGATGAATGGTTTGATAAATGACTGTTTTTGTTTTGGTACCATAACTATCTTTTCAAGTTACCGAATAAGGTAAAAGAATTGAGAACTCAGAATTCTTATCTATAGGACTAGTATTTGATTTTTGAAATTACTCGTAGAGGCAGGGAACAGGCAATAGGCAATAGGTAATACTGAAAAAGGGGATTAGAACTGTACGGTTTTTTTTCAGAAATCAAACCGGATTCCTATATTTATTTTTATGCATTGGAAAAATTCAGAATTCATAATCAGTGAATTTATGAGGTTTGGATTCACCAATTTCATAATTTACAGAAAATCAAGTAGTTATAATACCCTTGATATTGCGGTGGAGTATCTCCGGCTTTACTCATGAATTGTAAGTCATGAATTCTGATTACTGAATTCTGAATTCTGAATTCTGACTATGCATTTAGCCAGACCTATTTTTATTTGTTTAGGACTGCCTCTTTTTTACTTTTAACGATCGCTAAGTATTCGCTGCGAGTTCCATCTATTCGATAGTGGTCGCAAATTTGGCAGAGTTTCAATATATCCAATCTGCTGAATACTTTTTGATGCTCAATTCCGTTGTCATTTCTCCACCGCCAGAAAGTTGTTCGATCAATGCGGCGATTGCTTTCAGGCCATCTTCGTCGGGATAAAAAATCTACCAGTTCTTCTTCATAAAACGAATAACCTTTTGGTAACTTCAAGAGTTCTTCTCTTAACTCAGTTAGCGGTATGAGTGGATCTAGCTCAGATAGTCTCATGCCAGCAAGCCCTTATATTTTCATGACAGTTCAGTTATGCAGAGCGCTTCATACAACACGGTTCATCGTATAAATCATATTGTAATACTGTCGAGTTAGGAATTTATAGAATGATTGAATAATCAAAGAAATTTATATTTTAATTCTTCCCATTTTCATATCTCTTCTATTTCCTGAACAAACAGCATTGAATTTCACTATTTAATTACATACGATAAACTGAGTGATCCTCAATTGCAATCCATATGCAACACTTTTATTAAGCAATTAGTAACAATATGTTGCATATGTTGAGGCAAGATAGTTAATTGTAACTCTCGATAATTTTTAGATATTTTGATGTAATTGGTGTTACTCAGCATGTGAAAATATGTATTTGTTTTGTGATAGATTTGTTTTTGATCGAGATTTGTCATTCTTTAGATATAGTTGCTAGTGGCTAATTTTACTTAGCGGTAAAATTCATTGTTTGGCAACAAAAATTTATCCAGAAATTAACTGATTGATTAAGACATAAAAATTCTTCAAATAAATCAACTTGTGGATAGATGTAAAAGCTATAGTAGTGATAAAGTATTCTTTCAAAAGAATATACCGACTCATTTGAGAAGTTGGATACAGAACTACTATTTGATTGTTGAAAAAATTATGTATACCTTGAACAGGCTGATTCCTGATTTTTGATTGCCTACTCCCTACCGCCAGCCTATCGGGCTTGCGCTACGCTTCTGTGCGAGACGCTTCTCTACGAGAGGCTTTGCCAACGCGAACACGAACCATGCAAATCATCTCAAAATTAAAGCAGATTAGTATTTTATTTGCTAATTTATTAGTTAACAGTCTAGAGATTGATAACTGATAACTATTAACTGTTAAATTTAGAGATATGCAATTTGTATGCAATTACGGCAAGGTATTTTTGCGATATGAGATACTAATTGAAAAGAGTTTTAATAGTTATGTGAGTGATAGCGATCGCCCTCGAAAAACCCTGGATAAAATGAAACTACAGCGAT
The DNA here is from genome assembly GCF_963920935.1 of Nostoc sp. CCY 9925. NCBI lineage: Bacteria > Bacillati > Cyanobacteriota > Cyanophyceae > Nostocales > Nostocaceae > Nostoc > Nostoc sp. CCY 9925. The sequence goes on from NZ_CAWUDO010000030.1 coordinate 25,239, forward strand.
TCATGCTCTCATTGCCAAGCTTTGATAACCAGCGACTGATTTTTCATGCAGCTCGCCAGACGCTTCGCAAAGCTGAGATGGCCCGCCTTGCGGTGCGTGAATGGCTCAATCAACATGATTGTGAGCTAGAAGAGTGGAAACGTAAAACAGCTTCTGAACTTGGAATTAGTATTAGTAGGCTTGAGCAAAAACTCTTAGCATCTGCTCAGCATCAGGCGATAACGAGTAAAGGAGATGATGATGCTAATTCAGAAGACAATTCTGTATAGTTTTAGGTGTTATTTCTAATGAATTTACAGATTTTTAGTTGTAAATTTACAACCAAACATGCAGTATTGTTAATTGGCAATTACCTAAAAACTATGCACAAAGAACATTTCATCTGGGAATACATCCTTAATTGGATCTAAGTTGCATATCAATTGTCATGAAGACATAATCAGTCTACCATTAACTGTAAACCACAATTTAATACGAATTCAGACTCGGAGAATTCTTACCTACATCTGAATTAACAATTTATGTTGCCAGGTTGAGGCCAAGCTAATGTACTTAAATATTCCACGATTTTCTGTAAAAAACGTCATTAGTCTGAAATCTCAACTAACCTTATTTTTAGAGGTATTAAATTGTAAAGGTTTAAAATCTAGAATTCAAAATTCATAAAAGTTTGATACCGAAGCTTAATCAGTTGAAGAGAACAAGAAGTCATCACACGCTTAATTTAACAATTCCAAGCTGAACTCTGACAATTGACTCTCGGAAGTTTCAATCCCTACGGCAAGCTGCGTCACAGTACCCCTTCTCTACGATACGTTACGCGAATAGAGAACCTCTAAGGTAGTCAGCGCTGGGACTTATTTCTGAATTTTGAGATTAAATCTATCAATACCTCTATATTTCATTAATCCATTAGTGAAGATAAAGTCATGACTGCTTCTAGCATTGAAGCTGTTTTAGCACAATTGCAAGAGGAAGTGAGCAATTGTGAACAGGCTGTACTCAAGCTCATACAGGAGAAAAAAATTATGGTTGAGAATGCACCATTAAATACCAAAATAAATACACAGCGCCAACAAGTTGACATCGCCATCATTGGGATGGCTTCTATATTCCCGCAATCAAAAAATTTACAGGAATACTGGGAAAAAATCATTCATAAAGTTGATTGTATTACTGATGTTCCTCCTTCACGTTGGAACATAGATGATTATTACGATCCTAACCCCAGAACACCCGATAAAACCTACTGCAAAAGAGGCGGATTTATCCCGGATGTTAATTTCAATCCGATGGAATTTGGGTTACCACCCAACATTTTAGAAGTCACAGATATTTCACAATTGCTAGGTTTGATTGTTGCCAAAGCCGCAATGGAAGATGCAGGTTACGGCGAATCTCGGCAGTTTAATCATCAGGCGACTGGCGTAATCTTAGGTGTAGCACTAGGTAGGCAGTTGGGGGTACCACTAACTGCGAGAATGCAGTACCCGGTTTGGGAAAAAGCCCTCAAAAGCAGTGGTTTATCCGATGAGGATACACAAAAAATTATCGAGAAAATCAAAAGTGCATATGTGCAGTGGGAGGAAAACGCCTTCCCTGGTATGCTGGCAAACGTTGTTTCTGGACGAATTGCTAACCGTCTAGATTTTGGAGGGACTAACTGTGTTGTAGATGCTGCCTGTGCTAGTTCATTAGGTGCCCTAAAAATGGCAATTAGTGAGCTAGTTGAACATCGCGCTGACATGATGCTGACTGGTGGAGTTGATACTGACAACTCAATTTTGGCGTATATGTGTTTCAGTAAAACTCCTGCTGTTTCGCCTAGTCAAAATGTCAAACCTTTCGATGCAGAATCCGATGGGATGATGTTGGGTGAAGGCGTCGGGATGTTAGTACTCAAGCGCCTTGCAGATGCCGAACGAGATGGCGATCGCGTTTATGCAGTCATCAAAGGCATTGGTACTTCTAGCGATGGCCGTTATAAAAGCATTTATGCACCGCGTCCAGAAGGTCAAGTCAGAGCATTACGCCGTGCTTACGAAGATGCGGGATTTTCCCCTGCGAGTGTCGGTTTGATTGAAGCCCACGGCACTGGTACTATGGCTGGAGATCCAGCGGAATTTACCTCAATCAAAGAAGTTTTTGGCGAAAACAATCCCAAAAAACAATATATTGCCCTGGGAACCGTCAAATCACAAATCGGGCATACAAAAGCGGCTGCGGGTGCGGCGAGTCTAATCAAAACAGCTTTAGCTTTGCACCACAAAGTATTACCACCCACAATTAACGTCACCAAACCCCATCCTAAATTAGATATTGAAAATTCCCCATTTTATTTAAATACCGAAACCAGACCTTGGATTACTAGTGATGAGCAGCCAAGGCGGGCAGGGGTGAGTTCTTTTGGCTTTGGTGGCACAAATTATCACGTGATTTTAGAAGAATACAAAACCGCAGGCGATCGCCCTTATCGTTTACACAAACCTGCTCAATCAGTATTGTTATTTGCTTCAACACCTGAAGAATTGTTATCCCGTTGTCAAGAAACCAAACATCAATTGCAATTGGATACGGGAGAGCAGCATTATGCAGAATTGATTGCAGCATCTGAATCTTTAGAAATTCCCGTCACAAATGCCAGAGTTGGATTTGTAGCTGATTCTCTCACCCAAGCTTGCAACTTATTGCAAACAACTATTGACTTGCTGAAAAACAAACTGCAAGCAGAGTCTTGGGAGCATCCCCAAGGAATTTACTATCGTAAAACAGGCATAGCCACAGAAGGGAAAGTGGTTGCCCTATTTTCCGGACAAGGTTCCCAATATATAGAGATGGGTCGGGATCTGACGATTAATTTCCCTTCCTTGGGACAGACTTATGCTCAAATTGATAGTCTTTTGGGCGAAGATGGTTTGCAGCCTGTTTCAGAGGTTGTTTTCCCCGCGCCTGTGTTCGATTTGGATCGAAAGACTGCTCAGATGAAACTGTTGCAGCAAACAGAGTATGCACAGCCAGCAATTGGGGCTTTTAGCGCTGGTTTGTACAAGATATTGCAACAAGCTGGGTTCAAGCCGGATTTTGTCGCCGGACATAGCTTCGGAGAAATCACTGCTTTATGGGCTGCGGGGGTTTTGAGTGAGGAAGATTACTTTTTGTTGGTGAAAGCTAGGGGTCAAGCGATGGCGACACCAACAGATTCCCAGTTTGATGCGGGAGCCATGTTAGCCGTGAAAGGGAATGTCAATCAAGTTACAGAATTAATTAGGAGTTTCCCCGAAATCAGCATTGCTAACTTGAATTCCCAAAATCAAATGGTGTTAGCTGGGACAAAAGCTGAAATTGTGAATGTGCAAGAAGCTCTCAAAACTCAAGGATTCTCTACAGTTTTGTTGCCAGTTTCAGCAGCTTTTCACACTTCACTAGTGGCTCATGCACAGCAACCCTTTGCCAAAGCAATTGAGAAAGTTACTTTCAAGGAGCCGCAAATCCCGGTTTACACTAACGTCACCGGCAATCGTTACCCAAATGAAGCGCAGGTTCTTCAAAAAGTCCTCAAAGAACACTTAATTTCTCAAGTATTGTTCAAGCAGGAAATTGAAAATATTTATACTGAAGGCGGTTACTGCTTTGTTGAATTTGGCCCGCGGAGCGTTCTCACCAACTTAGTAAAAGATATTCTTAGCGATCGCCCTCATTTAGCGGTAGCCTTAAATCCCAGTCATCTCAAAGATAGCGATCGCTCTTTGAGAGAAGCCGTTGTCCAGTTGCGCGTTGCTGGATTACCTTTACAAAACTTAGACCCATATCAACTTGAGCAGAAAATCCCGGAAGTTTCCCCGAATAAAGTTTTGAATGTCCGCTTAAATAGCACTAACTATGTGTCAGAAAAAACTAAGCAGTCATTTGAAAAAGCTATCCAAAATGGGCATCAAGTGAAATTTACTGTTCCTAACGGCAATCCACCAAACTCACCAGCACTTTCCCACACAACAGAGAAAGTAGCAGTTAATGGTCAATCCACTGTTAATAATGGCAATAACTATAACTCAGTAACATATAGTCCCTCTCTACCAACAGAGAAAGTAACAGTTAATGGTGGAGTAAAATCTGTGCAGAACGGGCAATCAGAACAACTCGATCTCAAGTCTTTACAAACTAGCGCAGAATTACCTCTGAATTACCTAACGGCTATAGATAATTTAGAGTACACCCTAATAGAAATCAATCGCCATCAACATGACATCTTGCAAGTTCACGAACAATCTTTAAAACATCAAACAGAATATACCAAAACCTTCTTCCAACTCATGGAACAACAACATGAGTTGTGGGGAAATAATAAATTTAACGAATCACCAACGCCAACAAAGGAACTAATAGTCTCTAGTTCAGAGCGTAGCATCATGCGGTTTCACGACCATCAAGGTGAAAGTCTCCGCATCCATGAGCAATATCTCAACTATCAGCAAGAATACACTAATAACTTTTTCCAATTACTTCATCGGCATTACCAACTGCCGTCTTCTCACAATACCGCTCAACAAAGTCTAATCGCACCAGTCAACTATCAAAATAGTCCTACAGTTTCACCATCCCCAGAAGATAATCTGATTCTGAATAATGTGCCTGTTGTTGCACACAATAACGGATTTACCAGCAAATCTGAACCAGTTTTAACTAATGGTAACGGCACAAGTAACGGTGCAAATCATCAAGCAATAGCAGTTCTAGATATTACTGCACCAAACGAAAATCAGACTGCACCAGTAATTCCAGATATTACTCCAGCAATCGAAAATCAGACTGCAACCGTAACGGTAACACCCGCAGCACCAGTAGTTATCGACCAAGTTACCCTGAGTCAAACTCTGCTCAACGTCGTTAGTGATAAAACAGGCTATCCGACCGAGATGTTAGAACTAACGATGGATATTGAAGCAGATTTGGGGATTGATTCCATCAAACGCGTGGAAATTTTGGGAACATTACTAGAACTCTACCCCGATTTGCCCAGGCCCAATCCCGAAGAAGTGGGACAGCTACGCACCCTCGCCCAAATAGCTGAGTATATGGCGAAAATCGCCTTAGAAATCTCAGCTGGGCTTGCACCAGTGATCGCAGTAGACGCTCTGACGCAGGGACAGGGGGACGTGGAGACACGGGGACGCGGGGACGTTTCATCGATTGACTCAGCAGAACCAGAACTCACTAACAATTTCCTTAAGGTCGTTAGCGATAAAACAGGTTACCCAACCACGACGTTAGATCTGTCAATGGATATCGAGACAGATTTGGGAATTGATGGCGTCAAACTTGTGGAAATTCAGGGAGCATTGTTAGAACTCTACCCCGATTTGCCGAAGTTAAATGCAGAAACATTAGCTCAAGTGCATACCCTGGGACAACTTCTTGGATATGTAGAAGAGGGACTGGGGACTGGGGAAGAAGCAGGGGAGCAGGGGAGCGACTGCGGTGTTGGGGTCTCCCCAAGTCGAGCAAGTGGCGTAGCAGGGAGCAGGGGAGAAGAGTTTTCCCCAATCCCCAATGCCCAACCCCAAATTCTTCGCAGTCCCGTCAGACTGAAATATCTTCCCGAACCTGATGTTTTAGATTTCACTTTGCCTAATGAGCATATCGCTTTGCTTACCGATGATGGTTCTCTGACGACGGGGAAACTTGCCCAGATTTTGTACAAGCGTGGTTGGAAAATTGTTGTCTTAACTTTTCCCCAAAGTCTGGTTGCTCAACAATCGCCTTTACCCGAAGGGATTAATCGCGTGGTGCTTGCAGATTTGAGCGAGGAGCATTTGCAAGAACAGTTAGCAGCGATCGCTACTAACTATGGTAAAGTTGCTGCATTTATCCATCTCAATCCCTCAAGTCATGAAGTTACAAGTAATCAAGTCCGCTATCTGGAATCAGAAAAAGCTATTCTTCGCCACGTCTTTTTGATTGCCAAATATCTCAAAGAACCACTCAATCAAGCAGCGACTCAAGGACGCAGTTGTTTTGTAACTGTGGCTCGTCTTGATGGCGAGTTCGGACTGGGACAAAAAACTAACTTTGGTGCAATTGGCGCTGGATTATTTGGACTGACCAAAACTTTGAACCAGGAATGGGAAAGTGTATTTTGTCGAGCCATCGACCTCAGTCCTAATTTAGATCCTCAAACATCAGCACAACATATCTTCGCTGAACTTCACGACCCGAATTTATTAGTCGTGGAAGCCGGATATAGTTCACAAGGACGAGCGACGTTAGTACAGGGACTGGGGACTAGGGACTGGGGACTAGGGACTGGGGAAAAGTTTTCCCAATCCCCAGTACCCAATCCCCAATCCCAAGTTTTTCTAGTCAGCGGTGGTGCCAAAGGGATAACAGCTAAGTGCGCCATCGAGCTAGCGCAGCGTTATCAATGCAAATTTATTCTGCTAGGTCGTTCTGCTCCCGATCCTCAACCTGTGTGGGCAGAAAACTACTTGAGTGAAGCAGATTTGAAAAAGCAGATTATGGAGGATTTCCTCGCTAGAGGTGAAAAGCCGACACCTGCAATGGTGCAGAAAAAGTTTAACGCTATTTCATCGAGTCGGGAAATTGCCGCAACCTTACAAGCTATTGAGCAGGCGGGTGGACAAGCTGAATATTTGAGCGTTGATGTAACTGATGCGATCGCTGTTTCTGAAAAAGTTGCTAGTGTAGTTGAGCGTTTTGGTGCGGTAACAGGAATTATTCACGGGGCTGGTAACCTCGCTGATAAGCGGATTGAGAAAAAATCAATCCAAGATTTTGAAACAGTTTACACTGCCAAAGTTAAAGGTTTAGAAAACCTATTGCGGTGCGTATCACCGAATCAATTGAATCATTTAGTCCTGTTTTCTTCTGTAGTTGGTTTCTACGGAAATGTTGGACAATCTGATTATGCGATCGCTAATGAAATCCTCAACAAATCAGCCCACCTTTTCAAACTCAATTATCCCCATTGTCATGCTGTAGCAATTAATTGGGGCCCTTGGGACAGTGGTATGGTTTCTCCAGAATTAAAACAAGCTTTTGCTGAACGCAATATCGAGACTATTCCGGTTGAAATTGGCACAAAAATCTTAGCTGATGAACTAGCTAACGCCAATAAAGAAACAGCGCAAATCTTAATCGGTAGTCCACTGGTATACATACCAGATAAATTACCAAGCGAGTTGAAAACTTTTCGTATCCATAGGCATCTAACATTAGCAGCAAATCCATTTTTACAAGACCACGTAATTGCCGGTTATCCAGTTTTACCAGCAACTTGTGGACTACTATGGATAGCTAATGCTTGCGAACAACTCTATCCTGGTTTCAAAGCCTTCAGTTGTACAAACTATAAAGTTTTGAAGGGACTAATTTTTGATGAAAATTTACAAAACGAATACACTTTAGATTTGCAAGAAATTGCTAAAAATGGTATCTCTGAAATAGACTTTGATGCCAAAATTTGGAGTAAAACCCCCGAAGGTAAAATTCGTTATCATTTCAGTAGCCAAATGAAAATAAAGCGGCAAATTCCTGATGCTCTAGTACACGAATTTATTAACTTAAGCCAGGATCATAAAATTACCGCCACCGCTTCATCACTTTATCAAAACGGGGCAACTACTTTATTTCACGGAGCGACTTTTCAAGGTGTAAAATCCGTCTTAAATGCCAATCTGGACAAGATCGCTATAGAATGCTACTTGCCAGAACCTACAGAAAGACAACAAGGACAATTCCCAGTCCAAACATTTAATCCCTATATTGCAGATGTGGAGATTCATGCATTCTGGATTTGGGCGCAACACTTTTATCAGGTAGCTTGTTTACCTTCAGAAATTACAACCTTTGAGCAGTTTGTACCTGTCCCATTTGATGAAACATTTTACGTTTCTTGTCAAATCAAATCCAAGACAGAATCGAGTTTAGTTGTGGATGTCATTGCCCATAATCAGCAAGGAAAAATATATACCCGAATGCTAGGAGCCAAAGGAACTATTTTGCCCAAGCAGTTAGATGAAATTTAAATAGAATCTGCAACTAAAAAACGGAGGTTGCTGAATCTCTCTCCCTCTGCGTGACCGATTCAGCAACACCAAAAAATCTATAAATCAGCTTGAGGAGGTAGGTGATGGAAGAATTTGCCAAAAATAAAGCTCCTAAAATAGCAATTGTGGGAATGGATTGCTATTTGGGTGGCGGTTGTAAAGGATTAGATACCTTTGAACGCAGTATTTATGAGGGAACTCAGCATTTTACTTCCATACCTCCTGAGCGATGGCAAGGAATAGAAACACAAGAACACTTGCTGAAAAACTCTGATTTTGACCAAAATTTAGCACCATTAGGCGCATACATCAAAGATTTTCAAATTGATGCTTTACGTTTACAAATTCCACCAGAACAAGTAGAGAATTTTAACCCTCAAGAATTGTTAATGCTTGAGGTAGCCGATCGCACTTTGAAAGATGCACCACTTCCTCAAGGAACAAGAATAGCAATTATTATTGTTACTGCTACAGAATTGACTCTAGATCGACCTCCAAAAACAAACATTCAAAAAGACAGTGAATATTCAAGTTCCATAGAAAAGGATTTGGCTAATTATATTTCCAAATTGTGGAATTTTGCTGGCCCTGCGTTTACATTAAATGCCAAAGAAAACTCTGTTTTCACAGCCTTGGAACTTGCACAAAAACTACTCGCCATTAGAGAAGTAGACGCTGTTTTAGTTGGTGCAGTCGAGCTTGCTGGGGATGGCGCTAGTGTATTATTAAGAAATCAAATCACAAAAGTCAACACAGGCGTCAATACTCTCAGTTACGATGAAAATGCCAATGGCTGGATAGTAGGCGAAGGTGCAGCGGCTGTAGTATTGAAGCTCCACGAAACAGCAAAACAAGAAAACGATCGCATTTATGCAACGATTGATGCCCTCAGTCTCGTAGAGAATTCAAAATTTGAAATTGATGCTTTGAATTTGCCAATTTCTGAAGCAGTAACACAAGCTTGTCAGGTGGCTTTTGAGCTAGCAAATATCAAACCAACAGATATCAATTATTTAGAAGTTGTTGGTAGTGGAATTGCAAAGGAAGATGAATCAGAAATTCAAGGTTTGATTGAGGCATATCGCACATCTGAAGTCAATTTAACTTGTGCGATCGGAAGTGTCAAAGCCAATATTGGTCATACCTATGCTGTATCGGGAATAGTTAGTTTAATTAAAACAGCATTATGTTTATATCACCGCTATATTCCCGCAGTTCCCCAATGGTCTAAACCAAAAATGCCAGAGGTTTGGCAAGATAGTCCATTTTATGTTGCTACTGAATCAAAACCTTGGTTTTTAGAAAAAGGCGGTATTAAAAGAATAGCTGCCATTAATGGGATGGAGCTAGATGGAACTTATGCACATGTAATTTTGTCCGAAGAACTATATCACAAACATCACAGCAGCAAATATTTAGAGCAAATGCCTTATTATTTATTTGCGATCGCTGCTGATAATCAATCAAATCTATTAGAAGAAATCCGCAATCTTCAAGAAATTATTAAAAATTGTTCTTCTCTATCTACTGCTGCAAGCCAGACTTTTGCAACTTTTCAACAGCGTCAACAGGCTACTTATGCAGTAGCAATTCTCGGACACAATCAAGATGAATTGCAGCGGGAAATTCAGCATTCCCTCAAAGGTATTACGAATGCTTTCGAGACAGGAAAAGATTGGCAAAGTCCTTTAGGCAGTTATTTTACAGCAAAACCACTGGGACAAAGAAGTAAAATCGCTTTTGCTTACCCAGGTGCTTTTAGTACTTATCTGGGACTTTGCCGAAATCTGTTTCGTTTGTTTCCTCAACTTTATGACGATCCGTTTATCAGCACCATTTATAAGCGTGTCGCCAACGTAGAAAAACTTATTTATCCCCGGAGTTTAGAAAAATTATCAAACAGGCAACTAGAAGTTCTTGAAAAGCAATTGCTCAATGATTCAGTAGCAGTACTTGAATCAGAAATGGCCTGCGCTGGACTGATGACAGCAATTTTGAAAAATTATTTTCAAGTCAAGGCTCAATGTGCTTTTGGTTATAGCTTGGGCGAAATTAGTATGATGTTGGCTCAAGGTATTTGGACTCAGTTTCAAGAAGGTAGTGACGGCTTTAATTCATCATCTTTACTGAAGACAAGGCTATCTGGCCCGAAAAATGCTGTGCGGGAGTATTGGGGATTATCTCAAACAGAAGATGATAAAGGTGAAGATTTTTGGCGTAACTATATTGTTATGTCTCCAGTATCTCGGGTGAGAGAAGCAATTAAATATGAAAAGCGAGTTTATTTGCCTTTAATTAATACTACAGAAGAAGTGGCGATCGCTGGTGATATCCAAGCCTGCCAACGGGTAATTACTAATCTAAATTGCGATGCTTTTTCTGCTCCCTTCACCCATGTTATTCATTGCGAACCAATGTGTTCTGAGTACGATGAACTTGTGAGATTAAATACATTACCTACTCAAAACGTACCAGAAACTATTTTTTATTCCGCAGCTGAGTATAAACCCATTAAACTAGACAGCCATTCTGTTGCTCACAATATTGCTAAAAATCTCTGTCAGCAGCTTAATTTTCCTCAGTTAATTAACCGGGTTTATCAAGATGGCTTCAACATATTTATCGAAGTAGGTGCAGGTAGTAACTGTTCTAGATGGATTGATAAAGTCCTCAACCAGAAAGAACACGTTACAGTAACTCTTAATAAAAGAGGTGTAGACGATCATACTTCTTTGATTAAAGCTTTAGCAAAACTACTTAGTTATAGGGTTAATCTAAATTTATCGCCACTATTTTCTCAGATAAAAGAAGTTGACCACGACACTGAGTCTCGAGTTAAAAATATAACTTTAGACAGCAATAAGATTAATTACACATCTTTGAGTAAGAACAATCCAAAAATTACTCAAGATATATCTTTACATCCCATCAAAAATCTGAATCAACAGGAATTTACACCAATGAATTCTACTTTTACAGAATCTAATATCCAAAATTCTGAACAAGTCTCTAACAAACTAGAGAATATCCCAGAGCAAATCAATCTTCAAAATACCAGCAAAACCGCTCACTTATTGCTAAAGGAACGCAGTTTTAAAACTATAGAGCAATCACAACCTAACGAAAGTTGGACAACAGAACAAGAAAAAAATCAATCCAATTTGACAACTTACAGTGTTGCTGAAAAATCGCATTTGCTTAACTTACACAGTCCTTTTTATCAAAAACTGAGTGAGAATGCTTCCCGCATGACCAAAGCCCATGCTGTTTTTTTACAAACGCGACAGGAGTCGCTCAAGCAAATCAGCGCCATGATTCAGCTACAAATAGCTTATTACCAAAAGCTATTTGAATAATCAAATTTGCATACTTTTATTCAGCTACATTATCTGACCAGAGGGCTAAAAATATGATTGGCACAAACAATATACTAAATAAAAGTAGTAATTACCTAAGATTTTCAGATAATTACTATCACCATCAAATTTGGGAAGGTGTTTTAGATTCTGTATCCTTTAACGAAACAGGCATAAAATCTAAATTGCTAAATTTAGATAAACCTTGTTATATTATTAGAGTCGAAGGAAAAATTGGCGCAACTAACGAAGGTTATCCGTATTCTTATAACCAGGAAAAAGCTCAACAAGCAGAAATACTAATAGCTGTTCCACCAATATCAACTCAGCAGTTAGGCGATCCAAATTTTATCAATTTTCATGGTGTAAAATATGCTTATGCCACGGGAGCAATGGCTCAAGGTATTGCTTCCGAAGAACTGGTAATAGCTCTTGGCAAAGAAAGAATATTAAGTTCATTTGGGGCTGGTGGTTTGTCTCCTGCTCGCGTTGAAGCAGCCATTAACCGTATTCAACAAGCTTTACCTCAGGGCCCTTATGCTTTTAACCTACTCCATAGTCCCAGTGAACCTGCAATTGAGCGTGGTGTAGTTGATTTGTATCTTAAATATCAGGTAAGAACAATAGAAGCTTCTGCTTTCTTAGATTTGACTGATAACATCATCTATTATCGGGCTGCTGGACTGAGTTTGAATGCAGCTAATCAAATCGAAATCAAAAATAAAATTATTGCCAAAATTTCTCGCAGAGAAGTTGCAATTAAATTTCTTCAGCCTGCTCCCACAAAAATATTAAAACAATTAGTTGACGAAGGTCTAATCAGTGAATTACAAGCAAGGCTAGCTGAAAAAATTCCTGTAGCTGATGATATTACTGTAGAAGCTGATTCTGGTGGTCATACAGATAATCGTCCTCTGGTTTGTCTGTTACCTTCTATCTTGGAATTGAGAGATGAAATTCAAAAAAAATATTCTTATGAAAAACCAGTTAGAGTCGGAGTAGCAGGGGGAATTGCTACACCACAATCAGCCTTAGCTGCCTTTATGATGGGGGCTGCTTATATTGTGACCGGCTCAATTAATCAGTCTTGCGTTGAAGCTGGAACTTCTGAACATACTAAACATTTGTTGGCTCAAGCCGAGATGGCTGATGTGATGATGGCTCCAGCAGCAGATATGTTTGAAATGGGGGTAAAACTCCAAGTTCTTAAAAGAGGGACTCTCTTTCCTTTACGAGCGCAAAAATTGTTTGAATTATACAAAAACTATGAGTCAATTGAAGATATTCCATTAGCAGAAAGAGAGAAATTAGAAAAACAAATTTTGAGAAAAAGCTTAGAAGCAGTTTGGGAAGAAACAGTTACTTATTTGTCTCAACGCAATCCTGAGAAATTAAGCAAAGCTGTTAACAATCCCAAACTAAAGATGGCTTTAATTTTCCGCTGGTATCTGGGATTATCATCTCGTTGGTCTAACTTTGGTGAAAAAGGTAGAGAAATGGATTATCAAATCTGGTGTGGTCCAGCGATGGGCAGCTTCAATGACTGGGCTAGAGGTTCTTATTTATCTGATTCAAAAAATCGCTATGTAGTTGATGTTGCTAACCACATTATGACTGGAGCAGTATTTTTATACCGGATTCAAAGTTTTAAAATTCAGGGTTTACAAATGCCAGCTTCTTATAGTGAATATCGCCCATTTAATTTTCAATAAAGGAGAAAAATCACATGAATAGTGTCCAAATCGATAGCAGAATCCCTAAGATTCAAAACAAGCTTTTTGAACAAGCACATACTCATTCCTTAGAATTAAAGCCTGTTGCTATAGCTATGAGCAAGCAGGGGATTAAAGGAGAAAAGCTCTACTCTCATCCTGGAATGCTTCCGTTACCTGTACCCATTTGTGAGTATTTATTTTCTTTCAATGCTCGTCAAATGTCAATTTTATCTGCGACATTCTTTGCTAACTTTTATAAGTATGTTGCCAATAGCGAATATCAATCCTTGATATCCAATATGAGCATTGCTGAAAAAGTTTTTGCTCCCTACTCAGACGAATTTATGATTCTTCATCAGGAAACTAATGAAGAAATGGATCATATTTGGTCTTTTAGAACCGTATATAGTATGGTCTGCCGAGAAATAGGAATTCAAAGCTCCTTTGATGAACCTAGCTTTTTCTATGGAACTGTTGGTGCAGTAACCCAGTCAGATTTTGAAAAATTCGATACCCGTTTTAGTTTTGATGAAAACCTGAATACAATTCTGTCTCATCTCCAGAAGGGGAAAAGCTTTTTCAAAAAGATAGTGGAACAGACTCAGCAGCAAGATACAAATTCCACATATCGAACTTTACGGTTTATGATTGGGGATGCTATGAGAATGCTACCCGCCGAAAAAGTTCAAGAAAGTGGCTTGGGTAGTTTGGCTTTACTGTATCGGTACATGGCTAATATAGAGTTAAAAAAAAGCGAAGCATTTTTATTTGATTCTCCGGAAAACTTTGATTATGAACCATTAGCTTTTGAATTGAATCAGGGTCACTTAACAGATGAAGCACGTCACTACACAACATCTTTTGAATTAGGAGTAGAACTGTATAAAGCAGCTCCTCCAGAAGCTCAAGATTTCGTTAGACATTTCCTACAGATAATTGTAGAAGACTACATTAATGCTAGTTTCACAACTTATTTGGAGAAGTTAGATATGACTGCCCAAGGAATGCTCCTAACTGATACTAGAATTGGCCTGAATTCACTACGTATGTCTCTGCATCATCCTGAATTAGCTGATAAGCAGGTAGATATAAATCAACTAGTTCATTCTTGGAGACAGGTAAGTTCAAAGTGGCGAAATATAATTGGTTACATCGAGCAAAAGAGTTGGCAATATAAATCTCAACAGCTAGAGCGTTTGATAAAAGAACTGCGATTAGAGTTAAATACAACTAAGTTAGGTAATCGCTATGAGCGTTATCAGGATGCTCTGGCAATTAAAGAGATTCAAAAGGTTGTTGAAGTTGCCTAATAGTTGGTAAAAAATCAGGAGTCAGAATTCAGAATTGTAAAAGCATCAGAATAAAATTTGATGAACGAATCTACCAATAATATTAAATTTCTGAAAATCTCTGATTTCTGATTTTTTAGTGCTAAATACTTCTGGATATTAGCTACATCTATTAACTTTGTTTCGGAATCAGGGTGAATCTAGAAATGATAGTATCTATTCATTTTGAAGATGATGATAAAACAGTGCAAGTCGAAGGAAAACAACGTTTAACTAAGATTTGTGACGATCATCCTAGTTCAATTTTTTTTGGTTGTCGTAGTGTTGCTTGCGGAACCTGCCTCATAGAAGTTGTGAGCGGGATAGAAAATTTAGCTCCTGTCATGGATGAAGAACAGATTTTACTTGATGTGTTGGCTCCAGAGAATCCTAATGTTCGCCTAGCTTGTCAATGCATAGTAGAAGGTGATATTCGGATTCGGGTAGCTAATTAATTGATAGTTATTTATAGCCAAATATGTGTTTGGCAAAGATGAAATAGATGTAATTTGGGTACGTATTGCTACAACCAGGAAAATAGAGGTTTTTAGCATGGATAGAGAGTGCCCAAACTCCAAAAATAGAGAGATGAAACGATAGCAAAAGCTAAATCTATTTTCTGATTAATTTAAAGGTGTGAAAATGAGCCAGCCTATTCCCGAAACAACAAAAAAGCAGTCTTATACCGCAGAAGAAATTCAAGCTTGGTTAGTCTCTCATATTGCGGAGCAGCTAGGAGTTGAACCTCAAGAAATAGATGTCCGACAGCCTTTAGATAGCTACGGTTTAGAGTCAGCACAGGCAATGTTTCTTGTTAGCAAAGCGGAGAAATTATTTGGTTTTGAGCTATCTCCAATATTATTGTGGCACTACCCCACTATTGAAACATTATCTGTGCGCTTAGCCGAAGAATCTAAAGCTTCACAGTCAGAAATTTTTGAGATTTAAACGTCAAAGCTGTTCTTGAACAGTCATCAAAAATAAAAATGGTTTACAACAGAAAGCTGGGACGCCTTGAACAGGCTATGGAAATTTTAAATAGCCGTGCTAAAACCTGGAACATAGTAACTATTAGTCGGATCAACGGCTATATCTATCAAGAAACTATGAGAGAGGCTTTAGACATGATTCAGTGTCGGCATCCTCGTCTGAATTCTCGAATTGTGCGTTTTAAGAATAGTCTCAGCTTTCAAACTCAAGAAACAGCAAATATTCCTCTATCCCTTATCAAAGTCTTAGATAAAGATCAGTGGCAAGAAGTTGTTTCTGAAGAGATGAATAAGGGAATTGATAGTAGTGAAAGCTTACTACGGGTCGTTCTTGTCCATCTTTTAGGTGATGAGCATATAAACTATTTGATTACAACAGTACACCATGCGATCGCAGATGGTTTATCATGCATCCGACTTCACTCAGAAATCTTAACTTTTTGCCAAAACATTGTCTCAGGCAAACCAATTAATTCAGTTACTAGCTTAACTCCACTTCCGCCCATTGAAGAACTAATGCCTCAATGGGCTAAGGGGTTCAGAGGTAGGATAAACAGCACAATTTTTTTGTTACAGCTTGGGTTACAAGAAATCTGGAATCGACCAAAAACATTAGGTTTTGAAAAGTATCTGCCTATTGCCAAGCGTAGTTCCAATATTATTCACAGACAGCTTGACCAAGAGTTAACCCAAAAGTTTGTAAATTGTTGTAGGCAAGAAAATACGACAGTACACAATGGGTTATCTGCTGCAATGATGTTGACAGTAGCTAGAACAATAACTAAAGGTCGCAGAAAAGATATACGAGTAAATTGCTTATCCTATCTTGATTTAAGAAGACATTTAGAACCTGCAATTAGTGATGAACATCTGGCTGTATTAGCCTCTTCTATCACGGAATTTCACCTTATAAAGCCAAACACTTCCTTCTGGGAATTAGCTAGAGAAGTGAAACATAAGCTGGAAGCAAGTAAAAAGTATGGCGATCTTTTTAGAATGGTTTTAATTGCTAAGGATCTTATAAATATTTTTTGTATTTACCCCCAAAAAATAGCTGCCACAGTGTCTGTTTCTAATGTTGGTAAAATTAATATTCCCAAGAACTACGGTAAATTTGAACTCGAAGAAATCAGTTTCATTAGTTCTAATGCTTTTTTTGCAGGTGTTTTTGCAGTTCATGTTTCTACATTCCAAGGAAAAATGCTGTTAAATTTCGCATTTTCTCAACCTTCAATTAGTCAAAATACTATGGAGCATATTGTAGATAATCTCATGTCCTATATTTGTGATATTTGCAATTTAAATGATAATTCTTCTTAAACATCAAAAATATTGCATAGTAATAGTCCACAGCAATGATAACTGATAACTTATGACCGATTACGAATTCTGCATTTATTTTTAAATCCCGCAACTCTTCTTGAGAGACTGACAAAACAAGATTAAAAAATCAGGAGATTATTAGACTATGAACGTATCAGAACTTGTAACAAACCTTACACAACAGGGCGTTAATTTGTGGGTTGATAACGAAAAATTAAAGATTCGGTCACCAAAAGGAGTAATCACACCAGACATTCAGGAAAAAATAGTTGCTTACAAAGCAGAAATTGTGGCATTTCTGCAGGAGATGGATGTAGCTACAGATTTAGAGTCTGTTCCTTTAACTCAGGGATTAAATCTACAAACTATCGGCCGTTTAATTGGTGGATTTGCTCAGCAATCATCTGTGGAATATAAACCACCGATTATCGATCCGAAAATTATGGCTCAAAAGCTAATAGTTACATTTAAGCCTTTACCTAGTAGTTATAATAATCAAGAAATTCTGAAATTCCGCCAAGAATTGCAAGAGAAACTGAAATATTACGGTGTCAAAATTTTATCTTGGGAAGAAGCGATCGCCGAATTTAACTATGACCTAATACTTCCAATAATTAACAAGAAGAAAAATTTTAAATTTAAGGGAGTTAAATCAGAAGTTAATGCAATTATCGATGTAGAAATTCCTCCTTCTTTTATCAGGAAATTGGGTATTTTTGCAGCAGAAACTGTCTATCAAATTTATTCTACTTTAATCTTAAACGATCGAAAAATTCCTGTGATTAAAATAGCTAGGTTAAGTAGTTGGGCTGAAGATTATGCAGCTAAATATGTTGATAATCCTAGCAAAACACAAGTAATTGTGATTACGAATATAGACCATGATTTTATCAATCCTTTGATTCCATATAAACAGAAAATAAATATAGGCTTAAATACTTTAATTAGAACATTTTCCGAAATTGTTATTGGAGTATCATCTGATAAAATTTCAATATTAAATATGAATCTTTCAAATTCCATTTTTACAAGAAATGAAATTAGTAGTTTTGTTTTAAAATCACTGATTCCTAAAGTTTTTGTACCAATTGCTCCACTTTTGTTAAGTAGATTTGAGGTAGAGCAGTATAATCCTCAAGAATCTACTTATGCTGCAAAATTAGTCACATTAGGTCAGGAGTTGGCATCAACAGGTTTATTTCCTCCTGGTTTTAAGCTGGATAAAGTTATTAAAAGGAAATCCCATAGAGATATTGTCAGTATTATTATAAATGGGAGGACAGGTGTTTCTTATGGCTTTGTTGCTTATGTTGAACCACCACAATATTTTGGAGAAATAGAAATCACAAAAAATCAATGGGAAAACCTATTACCTGTTCAAGGATTTAGTAATAATGAAATTCGTCAAAATGATAAATGTAGACGTTATGCCAAAATCAAAAAATTAGAAGAATATGTATTTAGGCAAATACCCGATATTTGGCTTGTAAGTTCTCGCTCAGGCTCTAATAAAACAGACTTGAATATCGCTGATGATGTTATCAGAATTGGTTTGAAAGAAAAGCTATATCTCCAACTACCTAAAGTGATTCGTTCGGAGCTAGTAGACATGAAACCTTCCTATGATATCTATGTCATGCTTGCTATCAGTCTTTCTGCTGCTTTATATACACCAGAATTAATCGAAAACGGTGCGCCAATTGTTCATTTTCATGGCTATCCAGCATTTGATTGGTTTAAACCAAATGAATACTGCATTGGAGTTGATAATCCTTCTGTACCTTGTGGAACTTATGAGTCTGGTGTATTCAATTTTTTAGGTATTTCTAGCTTGGCTAATCAACAACCAAGCAACATATCTTTAGTTAGTTTGATAGAACCAGATCATGGTGCAAATTTTATAGCTAATGATTTGGAATATTTAGTTCAAAGACTGAAAGATGGGTGTACACAAGGACAAATTGAACTAGGTGGAAAACATTTTAGTTCTCTAAAATCTAAGATATAAAAATGCAGAATCTAAAATTACGCAACCAAATCTAATAATAATTTTCATCTAAAAGGCACTGGGGATTAACTAAAAAGTGGAAAAATGATGTAATTTTCTCTAACCCCTCCCAAATTTGTAAATGCTTTATAAGTATAAATAAAGCTCCGTAGCTTGGGTTTAGTTCCTCAACCCAACATTCAATGTCAATTGTTTGGTTTGGTTTAAGCCAACTTATTATAGTAACTCTATATGAGTTGTGAAAATTCAAAGCTACAAAACCCCGGCTTCTCAAATAAGTCGGGGTTTTTGTTTACATATTTCTTCAATTGATAATCACTGTATGTGATGAGTTGCATATGAGTTGCAATTGAGTATCTCGCTGGGATAATATGCTTATACGTCAGAACTGGACGGGTTAATTGAGCAATTTAAACACTGCTTTGACAGCAATAATATGATTGTTAGTAGACACTAGCTTTAGGAAACTTGTGTTTTCATATGTCTGCAACCTGATAGCTGATTTTGAACTCAGTAAAACCTAAATTCGTATTGCTGATAGCAAAAATTTATTGAGCTACCGCAGTTGCTTTAAAGACTTTCAATATTAATTATTAAACCATTAGGTATAGATACCAAGTATTAGACCATGAATAAACAACATGGGTCTGACCAAATACTGTGCATTGTTAATTAATGACTATTATGAACCTGATCCGTCTATTATTACGTACTTCTTCTCTTCACCTCAGTCTTGCAATCCTAGCTGGTATTTTAAGCGGTGGTACTGCTGCGGGTTTAATTGCCCTGATTAATACGACATTGAATCAAAACCAGCCATCAAAAACTATACTATTTTGGAGTTTTGTCACTCTCTGTTTACTACGGCTAATTGCTAATTTTATTTCTCAAATCTTGTTAATTCAAATTTCACAAAAAGCAATTCTAAACTTACGGATACTTTTAAGCCGTCGCATTTTAGCCTCACCTTTACGACAGCTAGAAAAAATTGGCGTTCATGCTCTTTTAGCTGTTCTAGTTGAAGATATTCAAACAATCTCTAACACAATTATTATTATTCCATTTTTGTTTATTAATATTGCTATTGTGGTTGCTTGCCTCATTTATTTGGGCTGGTTATCCAAACTTATTTTCCTTATAGGTATTAGCTTTATGTTCGTAGGAATATTCAGCTATTCACTACCAACAATGAAAGCCATGTCTTTTTTGAAACTGGCTCGTGAACAGGAAGATAAATTGTTTAAACATTTCCGCACTATAACCCAAGGCACGAAAGAACTCAAACTACATTACCGACGACGGCAAGCATTTTTCTCAGAAGACCTGCATAAGACTGCTCTATCATCTCGCCATCATAATGTTGTGGGTATGAGTATATTTGCTGCCGCTGCAAGTTGGGGACAAATTCTATTTTTTGTTGCCATTGGTTTGCTTTTATTCACTATACCTACGATTAACAAAATTCATCCTACTATTTTATCTGCATATGCTCTAACTATTATTTACTTAATATCACCTCTGGAGTACATTATGAGTACAATGCCGAATATAACCAGAGCCTTAGTTGCTTTAAAAAAAGTCGAGTCTTTAGGTCTTTCATTGGCAAATTATTCCAAGGAAATTGCTGATGATACCTTGGTATTATCACATGATTGGAAATGTTTAGATCTGGTAGATATTACTCATAATTATTACCATGAACAAGAAGAAAGTACTTTTATACTTGGGCCTATTAACTTAAAATTCCACCAAGGAGAGCTTATTTTTATTCTGGGAGGCAACGGTAGTGGTAAGTCTACTCTTGCTAAATTAATTACCGGGCTTTACATGCCTGAAACAGGAAATATTTATCTAGATGGTAAGCTCGTCAATAACCAAAATTTAGAATGGTATCGTCAGCAATTTTCTGTAGTATTTTCTGACTTTTATCTTTTCGATCGCTTCCTGGGTTTTGATAGTAATAATCTCGATTTTCAAACTCAAAAATACCTTGTTAAATTACAACTTGACCACAAAGTTAAAGTCAAGAATGGTGTACTTTCTACCACAGACCTTTCTCAAGGACAACGCAAGCGCCTTGCTCTGCTTACTGCTTACCTCGAAGATCGTCCCATCTATATGTTTGATGAGTGGGCATCAGATCAAGATCCTGTATTCAAGGAAATTTTTTATACTCAGCTTCTTTTAGAGCTAAAGAAAAGAGGAAAAACTGTACTGGTTATTAGTCATGATGACCAATATTTTTACTTAGCAGATCAAATCATCAAGCTGGAATACGGCCAAGTGAAAACTGAACATTTAAATATTGGAAAGGAGCAAATTAATGCTTTTGAATAGTTTCTTCAAAACATCTGATGAGTCGATAAATTTGTTGAAAGAAGAAAAAACAACATTACGAGAAAAACAAAACAAAACTTTAGAAGCAGATGTAAAATCTGTTCTGGATTATAGAGCTTGGATTCAGGCTAAAACTAATTGTACTTTTGACAGTAACAGAATATTAGGAATAGTTGCTGCTACTAAAGGAGCCGAAAATTATTTACCTTATACTATTCCTAAAATCATTCAACAAATCTCAGAAATAGGGATGATGGCTGATATCATCATTGGTTTAAATAATGGCTTTGAATGTCCGACTGTTATTGATCGTTTTACTTTGATACAAAATATACAAATTATTCATTTATATACTGGAGAAAAGTTAGCAAACAATATTCCAGCCCCAATATTTGACAATATAATGTGCCAAGGTAAACCATATTGTTTCGCTAACATTGACCCTAAGCAATGCAGACATAGAATATTTGTTGTTCATCAAAAACAGGGGCAATACTCAGCAGGTAAAATTCGAGTTTTGGGAGATATTTATGGCTCATTACTGCTCAAGAGTATTGAAGATGGATGGATACCACCTGCTATTTTAGTGACTTTTGATGCTGAATCTCAGTTTTTAGTAGCGCATAATGATTCAGTTATAGATCTAGAGTCTAATGGTTTAAAATTAATACTAAATCAACTACAAACTCATCCTGAAATTGATATTTTGGGTACAAGAAATAAGTTCGCCGTTTACCAAAACACAATATTAGATGGGATTGAAGTTTTACTGCCTGATTTTAGTGCAGAACTGCCTCCTATCCAATGGTTTATAGATATTGTTCATGGTAGATTCAGCGGCTTTCAGTGTAAATGGGGAGGAGGCACATTTGGTAAAACTGATGTGATAGTTAGTTTGTTAGTAGTGATTTCTATAAATTATCCAGGCATCAGAACTGAAGATACTCAACTCACTATCTTAGCCAAGTATGCAGGCTTTATAGGTGACATATTTTTAGATGTGATTTCTACAAACAGAACTCCCAGTACGACAGATATGACAACGGAACAGCTACAAAAAAAAGCTTGGGTAGAACAAATTTATAGATGGTTAGCTTCTGTTGAAGGATTAAAATTACTTTATGGAGAACATAATATTAAAATGTTAGTTAATCACGGGTTTCCTTGGTTTACATTGACTAGTCCAATTACATTTGTGAAGCTATTATTTGAAAACAGAAGTACCAATTTTTATGAATTTATTAATAAAATTAAATTGATTGCCTTGAGTTTTTTGTATTATCAAAAAATCAAAAGTCATACCAGTAAAAGTCCTGATATATTACAAGGAACTAAAGCAAAAGCTTATTGGTAAAAGGATTAAAAGTTTTACAAAATATGGTGTAGTAGCCGAGTCTATTTAATTGAAATTATTGAGCTATTAATCATAAAAAATACTAGCAAAATAGATGTAAATTATTTATTAATAAAGCTGTTATATAGAGCTTTAATTTTTCAAAAGATGTGACAACAACAGAATCAAAATTCAGGTGTTTATCATGACAACTTTAGCAACTAAAACAGTACTTATAACAGGTGCATCGCGCGGTTTGGGAGTATACATTGCTCACGCTCTAGCTAGAGAGCAAGCAACTGTGGTTTGTGTTTCTCGCTTTAAGTCAGGATTAGATACAACATGCGCTCAAATCAAAGCTTTGGGTGGGAAAGCGATAAGTATTCCCTTTGATATTAAAAACGTGACAGAATTATCAACTCTCAAACAGCAGATTAATAAAGTTGTTGGTCCAGTAGATATTATAATTAACAATGCTGGCATAGAAATTTACCGAGATTTTGTTGATTATTCTCTAGACGATCTCCAGTCAATATTGACAATTAATCTACTTGCTGCTGCTGAATTAACCCGTTTGTTTCTGCCAAGCATGTTGGAGCGGCGTAGCGGTCACATTGTTAATATTGCCTCTTTAGCTGGTAAAAAGGGAGTCCCTTACAACAGCATTTATTCTGCGAGTAAAGCTGGTTTGATTATGTGGACTGATGCTATGCGACAAGAATTAGCTGCTACTAATACTAATATCTCTGTAATTTGTCCAGGATATATCTCCGAAACTGGTATGACTGTTAACAGTCGGATACCTGCTCCTTGGTTAGCAGGTACATCTACACCAATAGATGTAGCAAATGCAGTAATAAAAGCTATCAAACAAAATAAAGCAGAGATAATTGTTAATCAAAATCTGCTAACAGCAAATATGACTAAACTAATGTTTGCTATTGGGCAATTTTGTCCAGAATTTGTAGATAGAGTTTACCATTGCTTGGATATAGTTAAGCTGAACCGGAAGCGTACAAATGCGAAAAAATTTTCTAATGATTATATCACTGCACCAGTTCGTCATTATGGAATATGTCATAAAAAGAGTTAAGTCCTGTTAATAATTTGCTTCCAGATAGCTCAAGAAATTTCCAGCAGTATTGTACTTTTAGGGTACTTCGATGTGTAATGGCGATCACTCTGGTAATAGTTCGACCCCTATCATCTCACTTTTATTAAAGAAGCGATCGCTATTTATTATCGGTAAGCTATCAACAATCTAATTCAGATGCTCAATTTCAATACCAATCTCAGACATATAACTTTCTATAATCAGATTAATCGAGGATATTAAGTTAATGTATTTTCCTGAAGAACCAATTACAATTTTTACTGTACCTAAAGCCTTTAAAGGACATATTGGTATTATCCAGCAAAACGCGCTCAAGAGTTGGAAATTACTTTCTCCTCAACCACAGATTCTTTTATTTGGTAACGACGAAGGCATCGATGAAATTGCTCAAAAATTGGATGTGATTCACGTGCCAAACATTCAGTTAAATGAATATGGTACACCTTTGTTAGATGGTATATTTCAACAAGCTCATGAACTTGCAAAAGGTTCTATTCTGAGTTATGTAAATACTGACGTCATTTTATTAAATGATTTTTTGGTAACTGTCAAACAATTACAAGCCGAATCTTTCCATCATTTTATAATGATTGGACAACGTACCGATGTGAATATTACAGAACCGCTAAACTTTGATCTGCCTGATTGGGATAGGGAACTTCGTCACTTTGCTTTAGAACAAGGGGCATTAGCATCAATTGTTTGCATGGATTATTTTGTCTTTCCCAAGCCACTGTATGCCGAGATTCCATCTTTTGCTGTTGGAAGGGGTCATTGGGATCATTGGATGGTTTATTATGCTCGTCAATTGGAAATCCCTGTTGTTGATGCCACAGAAGTAGTTACAGCCATACATCAGAATCATAGCTATAGTCACTTATCAGGTGGTCGGGGCGAAGCTTATGTCAGAGGAAATGAAGCTAAACAGAATGCTAAGCTAGCTGGAAATGTGCATATGGCTAATGGGTTTGTTGCAACCTGGAAGCTAACATCTTGTGGATCTAAAAAACGTAATTCATTATCCGCTCTTTTCTCATTTGTAATTGATATGCCTCGTTTCGTGAAGTTGTTAAAGAGGTTAATTTAACTTGATTGCTCATGATGCAGTCCTTAACCGCAAGTTAACCAAAGACTATACGTTCAATTTTTTCAATTTGATTACTAAGAAAGGTTTGTAAAAAAAGATGTATAAAATTCCTATTTATCAACCATGTCTATCCGGTAATGAAAAAAAGTATGTAAACGACTGTCTTGATTCTAATTGGATTTCTTCCAAGGGTAAATATGTTTCTTTATTCGAGAAAGAATTTGCGAATTATATTAATGTAAAACATGCTACAGGTGTTTGTAATGGGACAGTTGCCTTACACTTAGCTTTACTAGCCCTTGGTATAAGTAGTGGTGATGAGGTAATTGTTCCAACGCTAACTTATATTGCTTCAGTAAATGCGATTGTTTATACAGGTGCTACCCCTGTCTTTGTTGATTCTCTTGCTGATACATGGCAAATAGATCCTCTAGAGGTTCGTAGAAAGCTCACTAAAAAAACTAAAGCAATTTTGGCTGTACATTTATACGGTCATCCTTGTGAAATGTTAGAACTTAAAGAGATAGCTGATGAACATAAGTTATTTCTGATTGAAGATTGTGCTGAAGCTATAGGTTCTAAATATGAGAGTCAGAATGTAGGTACTTTTGGTGATGTGGCTACTTTTAGTTTCTATGGTAACAAGACTATAACAACTGGTGAAGGGGGAATGGTAATTACCAACGATCAAAGTATCTTTGAACGAACACTTCATTTCAAAGGACAAGGTTTAGCTAAGTATCGAGAGTATTGGCATGATGTAGTTGGTTACAATTACCGCATGACTAATATTTGTTCAGCTATCGGGTTAGCCCAACTAGAAAGAATTGATGAGATTCTCCAAAAGAAGCGCAAGATTGCCGAACTATACAATGAATTATTAAAAGATACAGAGTTAAAAGTTCATCCTGAAATTGGTGATGTTTTTCATTCATACTGGATGGTTTCTATTCTCACTCCTCAGGTAAATCAACGCGATCACTTGAGAGCATATTTAGCTAAGGCTGGTATTGAAACTCGACCAGTTTTTTATCCAGTTCACACCATGCCTATGTATTCTCAAAAATATCAACGTCATAAAATTGCTGAGGATATTAGTTGGTGTGGTATAAATCTTCCCAGTTATCCCAATTTAAATGATGGAGAAGTTAAATATATATGTGATAAATTAAAATTTTTTAATTTTAATTTATCCAACACTGAAGCTTTATAAAAGCATTTTTAAATCATTTTTAGGATAAACTTAGCTACGAAAAAACAGGAGTTATGTATAATATACACCACCAAAAATTCATCGAGCAAGATAATAAAAAAAATCAGATAAAAATGCATAATATTAGCTTTAGAATGATGACTATTTATGATGCGACAGCCATAAGTCAGTTATTATTAAATAGTCCTGAAGTTTATATAAAATATTTTAGCCCTTTTGATTTTCAAGTATCTTCAATACAAGATATTTTAAAAAAAGCTGTTAAAGATAAGTTTTTTGGAGTAGATTTAAAATCTGAATATTCTTACGAAAGTGAGTTAGTTGGATTTTATATGTTAAGAGGACTTGATGAAGGTTATTGTCATCCTATGTATGGTGTTTTTATATCTCATCAATATAGTGGAAAAGGAATAGCTAGTCTAACTATTAGACATGCAGAGTTATTTTGTAAAGTTTGTAATTATGAACAACTTTTATTAAAGGTTCATTCCAAAAATCTTAGAGCAAGAAAACTATATGAGTCTGTAGGATTTAAATTTTTAAGAGAAGAAAATTTAATAAATAATTTAGTTTTGTATAAAAAAATACAGGAAATTTGAAATTGTTCAACTACACAATATAAGCCTCAAACCCTAGTCTAAAGCGTGTTTTACTTCCCAATTATGACTCCTGAATTATGCATTCTGCTGTATATACATTGGAAAAAACAAAATGAAAATAGGTTATCTGTTAGGTGATGCAACTATGCATAGTGGTGGTGTTGCTCCTTATGCTTGGCGTATTCTTGAACTTTTGTTAAGCCAAAGTCAATTTGAAAAAATTGAAATTATCGTTTTTTGCTCTCCTGAACTAGAGACAAGTTGTCTTGACCTGATTAATAAGTATCAAGCTAAAGCAAAGCCATATTTAATTCCATATAAATTTAGTTTCCTTAATACAGTAGTTAGTCGATTCACTAACTTTATTTCTCAAGTATTAGTCAAATTTAATATTTCTAGCCAAGGAATTAAAAACCTTCATGACTCATTTTTATCATTTCTCTCATTTCTGTGGTTCGTATCCTTAGATATTGATTTACTTCATGTACCTTATCAAATTTCACCATGTTACAATTTACTATATCCATTAATTATAACTATGCATGATGTTCAAGAATTACACTATCCTGAGTTTTTTACTCCTCGAGAGCGAGCTTGGAGAGCAGAGCATTATTGGAAATCACTGGAACAATCTAGTCTAGCTATTGTTTCATTCAATCACGTCAAGGAAGATTTGATTAAATACTTCCAGTTAGATGAGCAGAAAATTCATGTTTCTCCTCTACCTTATCAAAAAATTTATTTGCAAGAACCTACTTTGGAAGAACAGTTAACATATAAGAATAAATATGCTCAATGGGGTGGTTTTTTACTTTATCCTGCCCAAACTTGGCAACATAAAAATCATCTGTCTTTAATTAAAGCAGTAGAATACATTAAAGATAAGTTTGGTAGAGTGATATATGTTTTATGTACTGGCAAGAAAAATTTAAGTTTTTTCCCAGTAATAGAAGACTATTTAAAAAAATCTGAGGTTGCTGAGCAGATCCATTTTCTAGATGTTGTGCCGGAAACTCAATTATATTGGCTATACAAAAACTGCTCGCTAGTTGTAATTCCAACATTGTATGAAGCAGGTAGTTTTCCGCTTTTAGAAGCTATGTCTTTGGAAACTCCAGTTATATGCTCATCTGTAACTTCTCTTCCCGAAATTATTGGCGATTCACGCTTTATATTTAATCCTTTTGACATTAATCAAATCGCTAACTTAATTTTACAGATGATAGATAACTCAAATCTTCGGACTGATAATATACTCAATAGTAGAATTAAAATCCAACAATTTCACAAAATTGATTCTGCATCTAAATTGATTCAAGCCTATCATAAAGTTTTAGAGTAAGTATTCAGGTAAGAAAAAAGCAAACCATAAAGTACTTCGTCAAGGCTTACAGAATTTAATTGCATATGTTATGAAGAAAGTAGTTATTACTTACCTATAGAAACTCTCAAACAAATCTCAATGAAAAAACTTGGTCTGGACAAAGGTTTCAAATTTTGCTCTGGTAATAGTAATAAAAGAATATTAACGGAGATCACCACACTCAGGCAGTGTGGTCTTGAGGGTTTTCATCATGAATAACTACCGAACCCAAAGGGTCTTAGGTGTCCAGCAATTCTATTAATCAGGATTGTATAAATATGAACTTTACTCTGAGTACATGGAGTTTCGTCTTCGCTGCTAGCATCAATACTTGCATTGGAAATTTGTTGTTGAAGCGATCGCGTCTTGAAGCTCCCGATCCTGGTCTAGTATCATTACTATTGTCCCCTTGGTTTATCAGCGGACTGGTTTTCTATAGCATAAACGTTGTGCTATTTGGCAAAGCATTAGATAAATTACCAGTTTCAACGGCTTACCCTGTCTTCGCTGGGCTAGGATTTGGACTGATTGCTATTACTGGGAGTTGGTTTTTTGGAGAACGCCTTGGCCTCAACCAATACCTTGGACTAGGAATAATTTTGATTGGCATCATTGTCATGTCACGTTCTTAATTCATTAATCTGAATTTGTGATAATTGCAAGCCGTAGAACCTCGACTTTTTACCAAAAGTCGGGGGTTTTATTTTCGTCAATAATTCTGGATTGCTATATATAAATGGTTGATTTCAGAAAATCTACGGTAACAATCATCAAAGCGATCGCGGTATTTTAATTTCAATAAATCTTAAATTATCAGGTTAAAAAATCAAAAAGTATGATGAAACAAGGATGTAGAAGCCCTAGCTAACATCCAGCCATACTCGAGCCTGGACTACAGCTTGTGTTTGATACTACAGCAACACTCTGACGAATGCCGACCGTATTCTCTTCTAGAATGTGAGAAGCCACACTCTAGGCGTCTTGGCGTCTACGAAGCTAGGTAAAAAACCTCTTTTTTCACATTCTGGCTTCGATGAGGACTTGTGCAGTGTATAGGTTTCGATGATGGAATTTTTAAATAATTTTTTCTCTGCTAAACAGTTTATTCCCCACGGACATTGCTACCTCTGGAAACCAGAACTGGTATGGTTGCATTTGCTTTCAGATGTGTTAACTGGACTTGCTTATTATTCAATTCCAGTAATGCTAGTTTATTTTGTTCGCAAACGGCGAGATGTGCCTTTCGGCTGGATGTTCCTGATGTTTAGCACATTCATTGTTGCTTGTGGGACAACCCATTTAATGGATGTGTGGACGCTTTGGTATCCTACCTATTGGGTGTCAGGCTTAATCAAAGCTATCACTGCTTTTGTCTCCGTAGTTACGGCCTTAGAACTTGTGCCATTAATCCCCCAGGCATTAGCTTTGCCCAGTCCTGCTCAACTAGAGGCGGCCAACTACCAACTAGCAAAGGAAATTGCTGAACGCAAACGGACTGAGGAAATTTTAAGACAAAGTGAACAACGCTGGCAATTAGCTTTGCGTGGCAATAATGATGGAATTTGGGACTGGAATGTTAAAACTAATGAAGTTTTCTTCTCCACTCGTTGGAAGGAAATGCTCGGTTACCAAGACCACGAAATTTCTAACCATTTAAATGAAATGTTGACACGAGTACATGCCGACGATCTCGATTGGGTAACACAAGCATTTCAAGATCACTTTGCCAAGAAAACACCTTTTTACATTACCGAGCATCGAGTTTTATGTAAAGATGGCAGCTACAAATGGATTTTAAATCGAGGTCAAGGACTGTGGGATGAAAACGGTAATGTTGTCAGAATGACAGGCTCACATACCGATATTACTGAGCGCAAGCAAGCAGAAGAGACACTCAGTAGTCTACTTAACAAACTAGAAAGCATAGTTGAGGAACGGACAGCAGAGTTAACAAGAATTAATCAATCACTACAGACAGAAATTACTCAGCGCCAACGAATGGAAGCTGCATTGCGGGAAAGCGAACAGCGATTCCGGAGTGCATTCCATCAAGCGGCTGTCGGTATTGCCCATGTGGCAATAGATGGAAGGTGGTTATTAGTTAACCAGAGGCTTTGTGATATTGTTGGTTACACACTCGAAGAACTACAATTGCTAACTTTTCAAGATATTACCCACCCAGACGATCTTGAGGCTGACCTGAAATATGTTGAAGAGATTTTAGCAAATCGTATTCAAACTTATTCAATGGAAAAGCGTTTTTTCCGCAAAGATAATTCCATTGTTTGGGTTAACCTCACGGTAGCTTTGATGCGTGAATCTAGCACAGAGCCAAAGTATTTTATTTCTGTGATTGAAGATATTAGCGAGCGCAAGCATTCACAAGAGCAAATCAAAGCATCACTCTTAGAAAAAGAGGTATTATTAAAAGAAATTTACCATCGTGTCAAAAACAATTTACAGGTGATTTCCAGTTTGCTAAATTTGCAATCTGCCTATATCCAAGACAAACAAGATTTGGCAATATTCCAACAGAGCCAGCAGCGAATTGCTTCAATAGCTCTGATTCACGAAAAGTTGTATCAATCTCAAGATTTAGCGAGGATTAATTTTAGGGAATATACTCTAGATTTAGTAGCCAGTTTATTTACTGCATACGAAGTCAATGAAGATGCGATCGCCGTAAATATAAATATTGACGAGGATGTTTTACTAGGTTTGGATACAGCTATTCCTTGCAGCTTAATTATCCATGAACTCATATCTAACTCCTTAAAATATGCATTTCCCGCAGGTAGAAATGGTTCAATTTGTATTGAACTTAATCGAAGTCATGACAATAATTTTATCCTGATAGTTAGTGATGATGGCATTGGTTTACCTTCAGACTTTGATTTAAAAAAAATAGCATCATTAGGTTTACAGTTAGTAGATGCGCTTACCTATCAATTAGCAGGAGCTATCAAGATAACAGGCGAAAATGGAGTAGAATGCCAGTTGACATTTCCATTTATATAAATTACATAAAAAGCCTCAAATATGACAAATGCAAAAATTTTAGTTGTAGAAGATGAAGCTATTGTTGCTAAAGATTTACAGTATCGATTAAATAAGTTTGGTTATACTGTTCCTGCCATAGCTTCTTCTGGAGAAGAAGCTATTAATAAAGCAGTAGAAATATCGCCAGATTTGGTGCTAATGGATATTAGGCTCAAAGGTAAAATGGACGGGATAGAAGCTGCTCAAGAAATTTCTAAACAGTTGGATATTCCTATAATTTATTTAACTGCTTATGCAGATGATACAACATTAGAAAGAGCCAAGATAACTGAGCCGTTTGGTTATTTACTCAAACCTTTTAAAGAAAAAGAACTACAAACTAATATTGAAATAACTTTGGTTAAACACGGTTTAGAAAAGCAATTGAAAGCAAATAAAAAATGGCTGGATGCACTGCTAAAGAGTATTAGCGATGGTGTAATTGCTAGCGATTTGCAAGAATTGATAACTTTTATGAATCCTGTAGCTGAAAATTTGACTGGATGGAAACAGGAAGAAGCTTGTGGTCGAAATTCATCAGAAGTATTCAATATTGCTAATGCACAAACTCATCACCCTATTGAAAATCCGATTTTAAAAGCCCTTCAAAATGGTACTATTGTCAATCTACCAACAGAAACAATTTTGATTGCTAAAGACGGCGTAGAAATACCAATTGATGATAGTGCTGCACCAATTAAAGATGATAAAGATAAAATTACGGGTGCTGTGTTGATATTTCGGGATATTACTGAGCGCAAACGAGCCATCGAAGCTCGTCAAAAGCAAGTTGAGCAAGAGCAACTTGTGAGCCAATTAGAAGAAATAAATCAACTCAAAAATGAATTCTTGAGTTTAGTTTCTCATGAATTGCGATCGCCTCTGAGTAATATCAAAGTAATGATTCAAATGTTACAAATGTCTACTGATATTGACGAAACTCAGCATTATCTAGAACTGATGGATGCCGAGTGCGATCGCGAGTTAGAACTAATCAACGATTTACTAGACTTACAACGCCTAGAAAGCTCATCCTACTTAATAATCACACCTGATGCATTGCTCTTACAACAGTGGCTAACTTGGGTGATTGAGCCATTTCAAACCCGTATTCAAGAACATCAGCGAACTCTACAGATAAATCTTCCTGGAAATCTCCCCCCACTTTCCTCAGACGGCACTAGTCTAGAACGAATCTTAGTAGAATTGCTCAATAATGCCTGTAAATACACACCGACTGGTGGTGAAATTCTCCTTACTGTACGTCACAATTCTTCGGAAACACCCCCAAAAACTATTATTAGTATTAGTAACTCAATCGAAATTCCCAAAACAGAATTACCACGAATCTTTGAAAAATTCTATCGGCTTCCTCATGCAGACATTTGGAATCAAGGTGGCTCAGGATTAGGTCTACCCATAGTACAGAAATTAGTCGAACAACTGCAAGGAACTATTCAAGTAGAAAGTACCAATGGATGGACAACATTCACCCTGACGTTACCTGATTTATAGTTTTTTTGCTTCTATCAGTTGCAAAAACTGAGATAATTAAAATTCAGAATTCAGGAATCAGAATAAGAAAGTCAGGTCTTTAGACCCAACACTCTCTTAAAAAGTTATCATGTTTCACGTTAAGTATTCCGTAATACATACATAAAAATTACTGCATTCTGGCTCTTGAATTCTGAATTCTTTATTCTGAAGCAGATAATTAAATAAAGAAAAATGTCATTAGCTATATCTTCCACACCTCAGGGATTTAGTGCATTCATTACTAATTTGGGAATCCGAGATGCAACAGATGATTTTGTCTTGATTAAATCAGAAGTTCCTTGTGTTGCTGATGGAGTTTTCACTCAAAGCCTTTTCGCAGGGCCGAGTGTTACTATTAGCCGGGATAACTTAAAAGATTCACAAGCACAAGCAATTGTCGTTATATCTAAAAATGCAAATGTCGCTAATGGCTCTGTTGGTATTGCTGACGCCCAAGAGATTTTACAATTAGTTGCAGCTGAAACTGGAATTGCTCCACATAATATTGTTATAGCTTCTACAGGTGTCATTGGCAGACGTTACCCCATTGAAAAAATCCGCGTCGGTTTATCAGGATTAGGGAAAAAATTGACTACTGCTGATTTTGATGCCGCAGCCCGTGGTATTATGACCACCGATACAGTGGCGAAATTAGCTACACGTCAAATCGGCAATGCCAAATTGGTGGGAATTGCCAAAGGTGTCGGTATGATTGAACCTAATATGGCTACCCTGCTAACTTTCTTTTTTACTGATGCTGCTATTGAAGCAAACAGTCTGCGTTCGATTTTTCGCTCTACTATCGATAAAACATTTAATTGCCTGAGTGTAGACACTGACACTTCTACTAGTGACTCCGCCGTAATTTTAGCAAATGGTTTAGCAGGCGAAGTTCCACAAGCAGATTTTGCTAATGCATTGCAAGAAGTTGCACATGAATTAGTACTGAAAATTGCCCGAGATGCAGAAGGCGCTACTAAGATTATTCAGGTAACTGTGGATTCTGCTATTAACTATGCACAAGCTAAAAAAGTAGCTAAATCAATTGTTAATTCACCATTAGTCAAAACCGCCGTTTATGGAGCAGATCCGAACTGGGGAAGGGTTGCTATGGCTATAGGCAAATGTGAAACTGAACAACAAATAAATCCCGAAAAAGTTGTTATCAGGTTTGACAATGTGAAAGTTTATCCTAATAGTTTAACTGAGGAAAATCTGGAAGAGCTGCGCCAAATTATGTCTAAAGATAAAGTAGATATTCATGTTAGCCTGAATATTGGTGATGGCGAAGCCTCTCATAGAGAAGCTTCTGCAACTGTGTGGGGTTGCGATCTTACAGAAGGTTACATAGAAATTAATGGCAAATACTCAACTTGAGTATTGTGGTTACCGCACAGGTAAGTACGGAAAAAATAATTAACACAGATTAACACAGATTCTCGTAAGGTAGCACAGCTAGCTGTGCTATCCACATACATCTATTAGTCAAATAATTTGACACAGGTAATTATTATGTATTATAGTGTAATACATAAAAGATGAGTTAGATTAAGAAGACTTGCTAGCCAGTACAGTACGGTGAAAATAAACTTAACATTTGTACGTAATTAGTTGATATTACGAGAAAATTTTTTCAAAATCTCCTAGTTCATCACAAAATAACTCAATAACGCTAGATAATCTAGATAAATATGGATTTTGACTATTATAGAAGCAATGATGGCAGTCCTGCGAATAATACTCGTCAAAGCTTACTTGCTAGCGGTTGGCGGCCGTTTCACCGAGAATTAGACTGGGGCTTTTTATGGCATTTATTATCTCATGACTCACGCGAATTAACTCAAAAAAGTTTAAATTTAGCAAGTAATGTTGCTGATATTTTGGGACGGCATAATTATGCTTGGTGGGCAAATGTATTAAATGTTGTATCTGAGAATACACGTTACGAAATTGAAAAATTTTGGAATTACATCACACCAGATCCTCAATCACCAGATCACCGCTACAAAGATGTTTTGAGTACGGAAACGCCGATAGTTCAATTTGTCAGTCGTAGTAGTATTCCCATTGATTATGTTCTGAATCGATTGCAGGAAATTACTGTACTGAGAGTTTTACGTTTGTTAGCTCGCCCTGACATTATTACTCAATATTATTCTGAAAGAGATTTTTACTTTCCTGTAGAAAAGTTTTTTAGTTGGGAACGGTTAGATGTAATCAATACTGTTTATGCTTACTGGTCTGAACATGACGTTTGGTTGCAAATAGATCCTTACGATCGCGGACGACGACAATATACTTTAATGGCGAGAAATCTAGCGCCATTAATTAATAAAGCAACTTACGACTTAGCAGTAATGCTGAGTGGATATCAAAGTCGTGTAGGCAAAGTTCACAGCCAATTTCCCGTTCGCACATTTCCATTAGATATCCAAAACTTTACTGATTCTGTACAGCAAGCAATCCTCAATCAAAATCAGTTGGCGGTTGTTGTACATGGAGAACCGGGGACGGGTAAAACAGCTTGGACACAAGCAGTAACAAAAGAAATTCTTGTACCTTTAGGTTTTGTAATTTTCATTTTAGATCATGATGCGATCGCCAACTTTGTGCCGCCCACTTATTTAGAACGGATTTGTATCGTCATCAACGAAGCCGATAATCTAGCCCAAAATCGTGCATCTGAAGTAGCACAATACAATAACAAAACCGAACACGTTCTCAGTTTGCTAGATGGTACTTTGTATCAAAGTGTAATTGATGACTCTGGCATTCAGATGAACCAACGGTTAGTTGTCTTAATGACTTGCAACACTACTGAAAGATTAGATCCAGCCATGTTACGTAAAGGTAGGGTGGATTTAATGTATGAGTTTACGCAATTGTTTGTGTAAATTCATTTTTGAAAAACAAAACTACAGATAAATTATCATTCCGAATCTCTGTTTATTTTTTGCTTGGAAATCTTAAGCCTTAGATCCCCGACTTATTAAAGAAGCCGGGAATTTTATTATTCACCAATAATTAACTGTTTATATAGATACATATTTTTATATTTGATAATAATATACTTGATTATCTCTTACTGCACTTCAATTAATTAACACAAATTTGCAATTTTAATGAACACAACATCAAAAAGTCAACACCAAAAAACCGCTCTGATTACTGGAGCAGCTAGTGGAATAGGCTACCAATTTACCCAGATTTTTGCCCGTCATAATTATAATCTTGTGTTAGTAGATAAGAATGAGCAAAAACTTACTGAAATTGCAGAAGAATTGCCGCAAAAATTTAGTATTTTTGTCAAAACTTTTACTAAAGATTTATCTATACCAACATCTCCAGAAGAAATTTTTGCAGAACTACAGCAAGCATCCATTAAAGTTGATGTGCTGATTAACAATGCTGGTTTTGGTTCTTACGGAACATTTAGTGAAACAGACCTCACCACTGAACTAAAAATGTTACAGGTAAATATGGTGAGTCTGACTCATTTAACTAAGTTATTCCTCAAAGATATGATTGAGCAGGACTATGGAAAAATATTAAACGTTGCTTCAGCTGCTGCTTTTCAACCAGGGCCTCTAATGGCAGTTTATTTCGCTACTAAAGCTTATGTTTTATCATTTTCAGAAGCGATCGCTAATGAATTAGAAGGTACGGGTGTCAGCGTGACTGTTCTTTGTCCAGGGCCTACAGCCTCAGAATTTCAACAAACAGCTGCAATGCAAGACTCGAAAATTGCCAGTGTTAACAGAATGATGAGCACAGAAACCGTTGCCAGTATTGGCTATCGTGGTTTAATGGCAAACAAAACTGTTGTGATTCCTGGGATGAGAAATAAGATCTTGACTCAAAGCATCAGATTTACACCCAGAAATTTAGTCACAAAAGTTGTTAGAAGTATGCACGAACTCAAAAATAGCAAGTAACTTCATATCTCGCAATTTTTGATGATGCAATAAAGATTCGCGGACGAGTGACGCGAATCTTTAATTTTTTTCTATGTTAAATAATAAATTTAAAATATTTGATTTTCTCCGGAATTTCTTGTAGAGGTCTTGTAGCTAAACATGAGTGTGAGGATTTCCAGACCAAAACTTACCAGGGAAATAAATAGTTGTGAAAATTCAACAATTTATTACAGAAGCACTTAGTTTACCTAATAATGCGATCGCTTACCATATCAGTCAGGAATTAGCAGCAGTTTGCGGTTTTGTGAGAACAAATGAGCAGCACAACTATTAGTAGTGAAGCCTAAGTAAATTAGAATGAAACTCTATCGATTTCAAACTCCTACTGAATTTTATGGAAGGGTGAAAGATTACTTGCTCAATCAAGAAGCACAGCATAACTTACTGTTAGGAATTAGTCATACATTGATTGAAAATCCCGAACATTTTGACGAAAAGCCTTATTTGGCAACGGTGGAGGAAAATGGAGATATTGTGGCTGTAGCCATGAGAACACCACCTAGAACATTGCTGCTCTCACAGATTAAAGATTTTCAAGCAGTGAGATTACTCGCCCAAGATTTATCTATCTCCTACCCATCACTACCAGGAGTCAATGCTCCCACAGATGAGGCAAAAGCCTTTACTCTAGCGTGGCATTCGCTGACTGGTCAATCCTACCAGTTGAAAGTAGCTTTGCGTACCTTTCAATTAGAAAAAGTAAAGCCAATTTCTCAAGTTCCAGGTTATTTACGTCTGGCTACAGACAACGACCGAGAACTTCTGAAAAATTGGCATGAAGCCTTTTCTCTAGAAGCTTTGGGCGAGATTGAGCTAGATGCAGAACGCTGGGTTCAACGAGTTTTACAGCGAGGTACTGCTTACCTTTGGCAGCACGAAGTACCAGTTTCAATTGCTTGTCATGGTGGAACCACGCCCAATGGTGCGCGGGTTGGTATGGTGTACACACCGCCAGAACATCGCCGTAGAGGCTACGCCAGCGTTTGTGTGGCAGCTTTGAGTCAGACTTTACTAGATCGAGGAAATCGATTCTGCTTTTTATTTACTGACTTGGCAAACCCAACATCCAATCATATATATCAAGAAATTGGCTACCAGCCAGTAGGCGATTGGGATAATTACTCTTTGGGGGAACCCCCGCAACGGAGTAGCTCCTCATGAGCGACTGCTTTGGGAAGCCTGTGCTCCAACAACTTTGGGCAACGCACTGGCTCCCCAACCTACGCAGTTTAAGGTTTTTATGCCCCTAGGAATGATCTGTATTCTATGCAATTGAGAACTGCTATAAACAAGAGCAAGAATCTTTAATAGTACCGTCGATGCCTAAAGATAACTTTGTTACCATAACCGATGTCCAAGCAGCACAAGCGCGACTTTTGGGGATTGCCCATCGCACGCCCGTACTGACTTCTAGAATTGTTAACGATCGCACTAATAGCCAAGTATTTTTTAAGTGCGAAAATTTTCAACGCACCGGTTCATTTAAATTTCGAGGTGCATACAACGCCTTAGCGCAACTATCCCCAGCACAAAAACAAACAGGCGTTCTCACTTATTCATCGGGAAATCATGCCCAAGCGATCGCCTTAGCTGGACAACTACTAAATATTCCCACTACTATTGTCATGCCTGATGATGCACCCACTGTTAAACAAACTGCCACTCGCAGTTATGGCGCAGAGGTAATTTTGTACAATCGCCAAACAACAAACCGGGAAGAATTAGCCCAAAATTTAGCAAGCGATCGCCATCTCACACTGATTCCGCCATACGATCACCCCCATGTAGTTGCAGGACAAGGTACAGCAGCTTTAGAACTGATTCAAGAAGTTGGTGAATTGGACTTGTTGTTAGTTTGTTGTGGCGGTGGTGGCTTGCTTTCCGGTAGTGCGATCGCCACCAAAGCACTTTTACCTGATTGTAAAGTAATCGGCGTAGAACCGACACTTGCCGATGATGCCACCCGTTCCTTTCACAGCAAAACCCTGCAAACTGTCAAAAATCCCGATACCATAGCTGACGGCGCCCGGACTCCTAGCCTTGGTCAAATTACTTTCCCCCTAGTGCTGCGTTACGTCGATGATATGGTGACGGTATCTGAAGAAGCGATCGTTCGCACCATGTTTTTCTTATGGGAACGTCTAAAAATTGTCGTTGAACCCACTGGAGTACTCGCCGTCGCCGCCTTACTCGAAGGTGTAGTCACAGCACCACAAGCCAAGATTGGTGTCATCATCAGCGGTGGAAACGTAGATTTGGCGCAAGTTGGTAAATTGTTTTCTCAGTGTTAAGGAAATTCAAAAATCAAATGTGCAGACTTGAAAATTGGCTTAAAAAACAGTAAATCAGGTATTTTTGCTAAAATCGTTTACATATGTTAACATTGTGTCCTTAATTTTAGGTGCAATTACTCAATATGACGCTCATGAAGGCTGTTCTCAAGGATTCAGAGCAAGTAACTCGGTTCTTTTCTCACCTTCAATTTGATGGAAATAAACTCAATCATCAACCAGGTAGTGTATTAGGAAGTACAGCCTTGATTGCGGGAACCACGGTCGGGGCTGGGATTCTCGCCCTACCTGCGGTGACTCTCCCATCAGGGGTTTTGCCATCGACATTTGGGTTAATTGCTGTTTGGCTCTACGCTTTAGTTTCAGGGTTGTTGATTGCAGAGGTGACTTTAAACACCATGCGTCTAGAAGGGCGTCCGAGTATAGGTCTATTGGGAGTTGTTGAGAAGACTCTTGGGAAATTGGGGGCGCGAGTTGCTAGCGGTGCATATTTATTCATGCACTACGCTTTGTTGGTAGCATACATCACCGAAGGTGGAGAGATTTTAGGAACTGCGATCGCAAAATTCTGGGGTGTGCAGAACATATTGCCTACATGGGTGGGTACAACCGCTTTCACACTCATCTTTGGTGGTGTAATGTATGTTGGGCGAGAAAAGTTTATTGAGAAATTAAACAGCGCCTTTGTGGGAATTGTCATTGTTTCTTTCTTGGGACTTTTATTGCTAGCAGCAGGGCAAGTTAAGAGTAGCCAATTGTTAATTCAGAATTGGAGTGCCCTTGGTAGCGCGGTTTCAGTTATGTGTGTAGCAATGTTTTACCAAAACATTGTACCGGTGGTTGTGACGCAACTTGAAGGAGATGTCCGCAAAATTCGTCAGTCCATCTTGATTGGTTCGTTGATTCCCCTAATCATGTTCTTGGCGTGGAATGCTGTCATTTTGGCAAGCGTCAGTCCGGATATGGTACACAGCACATCTGTTAGCAAAACTGTTTTTGATCCACTACAAATTTTACGAGCCGGTGGTGCGGGAGAATGGTTAGGAGTACTAGTATCAGTGTTTTCAGAGTTTGCGATCGCCACATCATTCATTGGATTTGTATACGGATTATTGGATCTGTTCAAAGATATTTTTCTCATTGCACAGGGCAAAGTATCTAGTCGCTTCCCCCTGTATTCGCTGGTTCTTTTCCCTCCGATGACTCTCGGCACTCTCAATCCCAGCATCTTTTTTACTGCCCTAGATTACACAGGAACATTCAGCATCTCGGTTTTAGGTGGAATTATTCCAGCGTTAATGACTTGGAAGCAACGTCAAGAACAAAAAAACTTGAATACCATCAATCAACCACTCGTTCCCGGTGGTAAGGTTACACTCATTGCGATGATTGCCGTAGCATTAGTCTTAATGGTCCGACAAATTATGTCAATTTACACAAATTAAAACTATCAATCAAAATTGTCATGTAGTATGTAAACAGCTTATTGTAGTATTGTTAATCCCAACCACAATCAAATGAGTGATTCTCGGCTCATCAAAATCAGTAAATATCTGAGCAAATATCTGCGACACACACCAGATGCAATTGGAATTGAACTAGCTCCTGGTGGTTGGGTTGCTGTTGATAAACTACTTACAGCTTGTGCTAAAAACAAGTTTCCCATTAACCGTCAGGAATTAGAGTTAGTAGTTGAATCTAGCGATAAACAACGCTTTTCTTTTGACTCTACAGGTACTATGATTCGTGCTAATCAAGGACATAGTGTAGAAATTGATTTACAATTAGAACCTATTGTTCCTCCAGATCGGCTTTATCACGGTACTGGACACAAATCTGTAAAGTCAATTCTAGAAACAGGACTTTGCAAAATGTCGCGCCACCACGTTCATTTATCGAGGGATATTGCTACAGCGGAGAACGTGGGGGCAAGACATGGGAAACCAGTAGTTTTTATTGTAGATGCTGCGGCAATGCATCAGGCTGGTTACATCTTTTATTGTTCTGATAATGGTGTTTGGTTAGTGGATAGTGTGCCACTTGAATATCTACAAAAAATTTGAACTCAAAAAGCTGATTTCCTACTCCCATAAGGGAGGAAATGAAGTCCAAAAATCAAGCAAATTAATACATAACTCATTGTTAGCAATAAGAGTCACCACTTCATAGCGATCGCAGAAGTTTTCGGTCTACTGACAGTAGCTCTTAAACTATAAGGCTAAGTATAAAAAATGCCTCTAGCTTGAGAATGATAAAAATTATCTAACTAAAGATAGGTTAGGTTAAATATTTTATTGTCTATAAAAAAAAGTAATTCTTTTTAAAAGAGAAAACTTTTTTGATTAGTCTTTCATTTTGTAGCTGTCCGGCTTGCCCAAATGCTGAATACGATTAAGGGCAACACATTGCAAAAATAACTCGACGGCTTGATTGTCAAAAAAGCGTCGTCTTAACTTGCGCCGAAAAATGCTTTTGAGTCGAAACATAAGCTGTTTTAGACAAAGAACGTCGATGATAGCCGGACTCCTATTTTCATTGCTTACATCCAACTTGATGCAACCGACGCAGATTTTCATCCCTTGGATGAGGTGGAGCTTTACAGTTAGCGTGTTGTTGAATCTTAGCATTAGAACGAGGTGGAATTATAGCTTTGGCAATACTACCTCGCAGCTTTATCGTACTCCTTCCAATTGCGAACTCTTTAATTAGCTTTGGCTTTCGTCCTCATCCTCAAACGAGCATGAAGACAATAAGTAAAAAATTAGTTCTGCACAGGACTTAAAGAGAATATCAATGAACTCAAAAAGGAGAAAAACCATGTCGAATATTGACAAAATGCTCGAAAGCACTTCTGCTAATCAAGACCTATTTGTTGATTTAAACGAAAAAGATGCTGAAACAGTTAGTGGCGGATTAGAGACATTTACTGTTCGTAATCAGACGAATCTTCGGATACCTTACACGGTTGATGGAGAACAAACAAACCGCCCGTACGGTGATAGTGTGTGGACTACTGGAAAAGGAGGAGAAATTGATTTTGACTATGATTTCGGTGTTCCAGGAGTGCAATCGCGCAAATACAATTTGAACAATGGACGTACATATGCATTTCGATACGACACCAGAACTGATTATGGTCAAGATATCGACCTTTATGACGTAACCTAATAGAGTAGCTAAACTCTCAATCAAGTCGGGTCAACTGACCCGACTGTATTTTCTTACTAGTCTCAACTACAGTTGGTAAAGTGTGTTAATTTTCCCTAAGCTTAATACCTATATCTTATGGTAGAAGGAAAACAGTATTGTAATTTCTAAGCTAGTTATTAACTTTTCTGATGGATTAATTTATGCTGAACATTATTGCTTGGATAATTCTAGGTTTGATTGCCGGAGCTATAGCAAAAGCTATTTATCCCGGTCGTCAAGGTGGTGGAATCGTTGCAACTATGGTACTAGGTATTGTAGGTGCTGTAATTGGCGGAATTTTAGTTACTCTTTTAGAGACAGGTAGATTTCAATTAGCTGCTGCATCCCTTAGCATTCCTGGTATAATTGTTGCCGTAATTGGTGCAATCATCGCTATCTTTATATGGAATTTAGTGGCTGGACGTGCCAGTTATTAGTTGAATCGAATTGCTAGAAAAATTATGATTGGAGCTAAGCTTTTAGTCAATTTTGCCCCAATAAAAAAACTCCACTTTTTCAAAATTAGTGGAGTAATTAATGTTAGACTACCAGTAATAAATCAGTACTAAAATTATCACTGATATTTCACAAGCTAAACTAACTTAAAGCTTTTTTGATTTCATCTTTGATGTTTTCTACAACGTGAATACCTTGGGCTTCAGCTTGCTTCGTCTGTCCTTCAACTTTATCTTGGGGATTACCTGTCAATTCACCCACAACCTCTTGAATTTTTCCTTCAATATTTTTTGCAGTAGCTTCGATTCTTTTTTCGGCACTCATGGTTTTATCTCCGGCTTGTAGTTGGTTAAGCTACTACCAAATTTAATAGTAATGTATTGTTTTTTACTTCCATCAAGGGAAAGAAAAATTACATAAATTATAGTATCTTAAGAAGGGTGCCGAATAGCGCAGCGGCATATAGTGTAAGATATAAATAATTAATGAATAAAACTTATATATATCTTGAAGAAAAAGTCACATACAATCAGCAGATAGATATGTAGGGGCGTACAGTTATATGCCCCTAAAGCTGATTTATATGTTGCTGATCAACCTAGATATGTAGGGATTGCTTTGCCAATTGTAATTATATAAAGCAAATTTTCAAAAAAAAGGAAAGTCAAGGGGTGGGAACAAAACGTCATAAAAATGTCTGGAGAAGTGAGATTAATGACATCATTCGGGGTGCGTGTGGAGGTTTTTTATTTGGCATACCTTTGCTGTATACAATGGAGGTATGGTGGATTGGATCGCTGGCAAAACCACAACTAATGATGATGGCGATCGCCCTGATGTTTATTGTAGTTTTCTTGCTCAATCAAACAGAAGGTTTTCGCAAACGCAGATATAGCTGGCAAGCTCGTCAAGCTGCAATGGATACGGTAGAAGCAATAGCGATCGGAATAACTTGCTCTACGTTTGTGCTGCTACTATTGCGAGAATTGACCCTAGAAACTTCCCTGAGAGAATGTTTAGGTAAAATTATCTTTGAAAGTGTACCTTTCACTTTTGGTGTAGCATTAGCCAACCAGTTTTTGGGAGACACTAGAAACAACGATGGGGACGAGCAAACAATACCTGCGAGATATGATGCGGCTAAGAAAAACGAGAGCGAAATAGACGCCACCTTAGCAGATATAGGTGCAACCCTAATTGGTGCGATCGTCATTGCATTTAATATTGCCCCAACAGATGAAATTACCATGTTAGCAGCCGCCGCTTCACCACTTTGGGAGTTAGCAATCATCGCTGCATCTTTGCTGATTTCTTATGGCATCGTATTTCAGGCAGGCTTTTCTGACCAACGAAAGCGAAGACAGCAAAAAGGAATTTTCCAAAGACCATCTAGCGAAACCATCATGTCTTACCTGGTTTCACTACTAGCAGGCGCTTTTATGCTGTGGTTCTTTCAAAAATTGACTTTTAGCGACCCCTGGACAATGTGGTTAGATCACACCTTAATGTTAGGTTTACCTGCAACTATTGGCGGT
The DNA here is from genome assembly GCF_963920935.1 of Nostoc sp. CCY 9925. NCBI lineage: Bacteria > Bacillati > Cyanobacteriota > Cyanophyceae > Nostocales > Nostocaceae > Nostoc > Nostoc sp. CCY 9925. The sequence continues at coordinate 69,090 of NZ_CAWUDO010000030.1, forward strand.
GCAGCTGGTAGGTTAGCCATATGACTAAAACAGAACAACAACCAAAGCGTTCCCTCGCTGAGTGGGTGACATTCAGTGTCGCCTCGTTTATCCTAGCCATAATTGTGAGTTTAGTAGTCTACACTTGGCTAAACGAAAAAAATCAACCTCCTGTTATTTCTGTCAGCAGAAAAGAAACTATTCGGGAAATTAATGGACAATTTTATGTACCCTTTGAAGTTGCAAATACTGGAGGAGATACAGCCGAGTCAGTTCAAATTATTGCTGAGTTAGTAATTGATGGTAAAGTTGCAGAATCAGGAGAACAACAAATTGACTTTTTATCTAGTCGAGAAAGAGAAGAAGGCGCATTTGTATTCAGCCAGAACCCCCGCCAAGGTAAATTAAATCTGCGTATTGCTAGTTATAAATTGCCATAATTTAGCAAAATTGAGAAGCGGAACGGGAGAAGCTCTGCATCCTGCCATGCAGCACTTTCAAGTCAATGAATTACACATCTTAAGATGAAAAGTTATAGTTTATCGATTTTCAAGACTTCTTCAACAAAAGACTCTACCCATTGCAAATATTGTGAACCTGCTATTACTGCGGTATTATTATGCTCGGCTGCTGGAACTAACAATAGTTGCTTTGGTTCAGGAGCAGCAGCATAAAGTTTTTGGCTCATGAAAGAAGGTACAGCCGAATCAGCAACACCATGAATGAATAAAACAGGCACTTCTAAGTTTGGCAATTTTTTAATCGATTCAAACTGCTGTGTCAAGATTAAATCTACAGGAAACATCGAAAACATGTTTCGATAAGTGATTAAATCCCGGATGGATGTAAAAGAGCTTTCCACGATTAAACCAGCAGCTTGTGGGTGTTTCACTGCTAAATCAATGGCAATCGCACCCCCCAAAGAATGACCATAAATAAAAATTTGCCTGGGTAGAATTTGTTGTTGGTGTACCAAGTAATTCCAAGCTGTGAGTGCATCCTCATAAACCCGCTTTTCATTGGGAAAAGAACCTTCACTGCGACCATAACCCCGATAATCAATCAGCAACACTGAAAATCCTAACTGATAAAATCGATTAGCATGAGCTACATTTGCACCAATATTAATACCGTTACCGTGCAAATATAGCAATACCTTGGCATTTGGTTGCTTAGCTTTTATCCACCAACCATGAATATGTTCCACCTTACCTGTCTTAAGAACTACAGGTAACCAAAGTTCTTCGTAAGCGAGATTAAAAAACTCTGGTGTCTTTTCAATAACAGCAGCAGGAAAGAAAATGAACCGAGTTTGGCTAATAAAAAGAAATAGACAGATGCCTAAGTAGGTAAACGCTGCAATTATCCCAGCCCAGAGTAACCATCGTGTAAATACTGGTATTATAAATTGCAAATTGTTACTTTTCATCCTTACCCGATTACTTGCTTTTTAAAGTGTTTATTGTAACATATAAATACTTAGTGGAACGTGCTTTAGCATTTTAAAATCCACGATTAAACCATAATGAAAAAAATTTATCTGAAAATCAAATATTTAGTAAATTTACGTATGCATTTTTAAGTCTTCATCAATGAAAGTAGAATTAGCCCATACCAGGAAAAGACTGTGACAGCCTTAAACGAAGCTCAACTAGAGCAACTAAAAGAAATCAGCAGACACTTGCGACAAGTAAGACAACAAAAATCTATACGCATCGAAGAAATAAGTGAAAAAACAATGATTCGATTAGGCGTTTTGGAAGCATTGGAAAAAGAGCGATTTGAAGAAATGCCAGAGCCTATTTTTCTTCAAGGATTCATCCGTCGTTATGGAGATGCCTTAGGGCTAGATGGAAATGCTTTATCACACATGCTGATAACCAATGTTGTCCGCCAAGACTCTAAAAATGCTCATAAGAATTTAGATAAAAAACGAAATACATATATACCTCTTGTTCTGACCTATATTTTATTATTAGTAAGCGCATCTGCTGGGCTTCTTCATACACTTAATCCACGGCTTACAGCTGAATCAGTGACTCCAGAAGATAACAATCAGCAGTCGATAGTCAGTAATCAGTGAGGGAGATGGGGAGATGAGGGGCAGAGGAAGCAGAGAAGCAGGGTGCAGCGGAGAAGTTCGTCCCCTCTACTCCCTTCTCCCTACTCCCCTGCCTCTTTCAATGCCCAATGCCCCATGCCCCATGCCCAATTTTCAAGATATTTGTGGTTTACGCAGATGCCAATTAGTGGATTGCTCATAAGCATGAGCTACCTGAAAAAGTTGGTCTTCTCGTAGCACATTACCAATTAGCTGTAATCCTATGGGTAACCCTCGATCGTCAAAACCACATGGCAAACTTAAGCTAGGTAAACCAGCAAGATTTACGGGAATAGTCATCAAGTCATTTAAATACATACTTAAGGGGTCAGTAGTTTTTTCCCCTGCTTTGAATGCTGTAGTGGGAGACGTGGGACAGACTAACACATCAACCCTACCAAAAGCCTTTTCAAAGTCTTGCTTAATCAGCGTGCGGACTTTTTGAGCTTTCAAGTAATAGGCGTCGTAATAGCCAGCCGAAAGTGCGTAAGTGCCGATCATAATCCGGCGTTTGACTTCTGTACCAAAGCCACTGGCACGGGTACGAGTGTACATCGATAGCAAATTATCAGCATCAGCAGCTCGGTAACCGTATTTCACACCATCGTAACGGGCTAGGTTAGCTGAGGCTTCCGATGGGGCGATAATGTAGTAAGTAGGTAAGCCATAGCGAAAGCGTGGACAGGAAATAATATGAATTTCCGCTCCTAAAGCTTGTAGTTGGTCAACTGCTTTAGTAACAGCTTGTTCCACTACAGAATCTAGACCTTCGCCAAAAGTTTCTTTAATTACACCAATTCTGAGCTGACCTCTAGGTTTAAAGTCTGGTTTTAAGCTAGCAGCGTAGTTGGGAATGGGAACTTTGAGGCTAGTGGAATCTTTGGGATCGTAACCTGCGATCGCGTTCAATAATATCGCAGCATCTTCTACTGTGTTTCCAAATGGCCCAATTTGGTCTAAAGACGAAGCATAAGCCACCAAACCATAACGCGAAACCAAACCATAAGTTGGTTTCATCCCCACAACACCGCAGAAAGACGCAGGTTGACGAATTGAACCGCCAGTATCAGAACCGAGAGCAACCACACATTCTTCGGCTGCTACCGCTGCTGCGGAACCACCAGAAGAACCACCCGGAACTCGTGACAAATCCCAAGGGTTAGCTGTGACTTGGTAGGCAGAGTTTTCTGTGGAACTACCCATCGCAAACTCATCTAAGTTGGTTTTACCCACCATCACCGCCCCAGCATCTGCCAGTTTTTGTGTCACCGTTGATTCATAAGGCGGCACAAAATTTTCCAAAATCCGGGAGCCACATGTGGTGGGAATCCCCTTAGTACACATATTGTCTTTAATACCCACAGGAATGCCTGCTAGCAGTCCAATTTCTTCTCCCGCAGCGATTTTGGCATCCACAGTACCCGCCTGCTCTAATGCCCGTTCTGCCGTCACACATAAAAAGCTGTGTAATTTTGGCTCTAAGGCTTGAATGCGCTCTAAAGCTTCTTGGGTAATTTCAACAGCAGAACGTTCTTTTTTTACTAGCTGTTCGTGCAACTCGCGGATGGATACCATGATTGCTCTCTTTGTGACTCAAGTCCTTGATTTTAGTACATATTGGATGGATTGGGGAGTGGGGAGTGGGCATTGAGGAGTGGGAATTAGTTATTAATGAGTGGGGAATGGGAAGTGGGCATTGGGCATGAAGTCGAGGGAAAACACTTAGTTACAACTTGTCCTCTACTCCCAAATCCCAAATCCCAAATCCCCAGTCCCCAGTCCCTAATCCCCTTACTAAGCGTATTAATATGTATTTAAATGTGTTTAATAAGCTTTTAAAACATTAATTATCTGCTTATTAACTGTCTATTTATTTGTTTATTAAACTTTTGATATATTATGGTTAACTTTGTGTAAGAGTATAGCAATGTTTTCTAGCGTTGAAGACTTGTATTATCGATACTACTAAATTTACAATTTTCATCATTTTATCAATTAATTAATTTTGTTTGCAAAATTTGTTTTCAGAGGGGGTAGGATGGTAAAAATACTAACACGCAAATATTTAGGCAGGCAAAATGTCTATGATATTGGGGTTGAACGAGACCATAATTTTGCAATTCAAAGCAGTTTAATAGCTTCTAATTGCTTCAATAAATCCCATTCAACTGCCTACGGTTATGTAACTTATCAAACAGCATATTTAAAAGCTAATTATCCATTGGAATATATGGCGGCACTGTTAACGGCTAACAGTGGTGATACAGATAAGGTACAAAAATACATTACTAACTGTACAAATATGGGTATTCCCATAGATCCGCCAGATATTAATCGTTCTGGTGTTGATTTTACGCCGACGGCAGGAAAGATTTTGTTTGGATTTTCAGCCGTGCGTAACGTGGGACAAAATGCAATCGCCACTATTTTATCAGCCAGAAATGAGACCGGAGAGTTTAAATCTCTAGCTGATTTTTGCGATCGCGTCGATTTACGTGCAGTTAACCGCCGCACTTTGGAGTCACTCATTTACTGTGGAGCTTTTGATAAAATTGAACCTAATCGTCAACAGTTAATTCATGACCTAGAATTAGTATATGATTGGGCACAATCTCGTGCTAAAGATAGAGCTAGTGGTCAAGGGAATCTCTTTGATTTATTAGGCGATGGATTTTCTCAGACTCAAAATAAAAGAGTCAATAATGCTTTTGAAACTGCTCCTAAGGCTAAATCTGTGGGGGATTTTCCGCCACAAAAAAAATTACAAATGGAGAAAGAATTATTAGGTTTTTACGTATCAGACCATCCACTCAAATCTTTACGGCAAATAGTACCACTTTTGACTCCGATTAATCTTTCGCAGCTTGGAGAGCAAAGGGAAGATACAAGACTTTGTGCAGTTGTCATGTTGAATAATGTCAAAAAAGTCGTTACTAAAAAAGGCGATCAGATGGCAATTTTGCAAATAGAAGACTTAACTACACAAGTAGAAGCTGTAGTTTTTCCCAAAACTTATGAACGCATTAGTTCCCTACTCCAAGTTGATACTAGATTGATTATTTGGGGAAAAGTAGATCGACGTGACGAGCAAACTCAATTTATTCTTGAAGATGCCGAACCAGTAGAAACAGTACAAATGGTAATGGTGGAGTTAAATCCCCAGCAAGCAGTTAATATTGAAGAACTACATCGCTTGAAAACAATTTTGCAAGAACATTCACCAGACAAAGAAAAGGCAAAAATGCCAGTAATTGGAGTTATACAAACTGAAAATTCGCGTAAACTTGTTCGCTTGGGTTGGCAATTTTGCGTACAAGATTCTAGAATCACTGTTCAAGCTTTACAAAACGCTAGATTTCCTGCTCATATAAAATCGCTGACTGGTAGCTGAGATTAGAAGTGAAAAGTCCACCAGTACTGAAAGTAAATTCAGTTAACAGTTTTACTCAGCTGTCAACAGTAAATTACCTTAAGTAGTTAGGATTTTGATAGTTTTTTTAGTTACTTATGCGGATGAAATTTCTCTTAAGGAAGTGGTATCTTTTTATGCCATGACCTTGACGCTGCGACCGGGGGAAGGAGTTATAACTTGATGATCGTTAACGAGCTACACAAATTTGTTTCATACTGTAAAAGAATTCAACCCCAAACTCACGAAGACATTCAAAAATTTTTTGAAGGGGTGCTGTTGTTTCCTTATGATAAGGAACTCCTGTTGCAGGCTTATTTATTTTTGAATATTAAAGACTTGTTTCCCTCGTGCGCTGAATTGTTACTGTTTGAAAAATCACCAATATCAGATTATACAGATTTAGGTAAATGTGATTTTGTTTACCTGACTTTTAAAGGCAGTCTGTTTTTAGTTGAAACTAAGTTTATTGATACAGAGGCAACAGGAGCAACAGAAAGAAAAAGAAGAAATAAACACAGAAATAAAGTATTTGAGCAAGTTATTACTTTAAAAGGTCGATTTAGTGAATATTGGAATATGAGGTTAGATCAATTAGAATGTGGGGTTTTCACAACAGATCCAGAAGTTGCTTGGCGAGGAAATAGTGTGAATGTCACATCTAAATCAATATCTATAGACCATTTAGAAAAATGGCGAAGAAGTTATCATACTATTCAAAAAGGTTGTGAGCCATCAAACATTATCAATTCCAACCAAAAATCCATTATCCATTAATGGAATTGTAGAAACCGAACTAGTTTTTATTAAGTCAGCTGCCAGTTTTCGTTTTTAATCTTTAGCAACTTATAATTAACTATAATCCTGGCTCACAATATTTTTTATTTTGGAGCCAACTAATTATTTATTATAATTAGAATCTGCTAAAACGAGAATTCGAGCATTTTCTGTCATATACTTATTTCCAAGTGATTGATTTTCTGCAATTAATATTTCTTGCAACCTAGTCAATAAATTTTCATATTTTATATGAAGCTGGTTTAAATTATTTAAATGTTTAGAGATTTCGTCTTTATTTGGATATCTTGATTCGCATACTTTTCTAAGTACTTGTTTTATCATTCTGATTTGTTCTTTTGTTCTAGCTAAACCAGTTTCAATTATTTTTTTTGATCTAGCAGCTTTTTGTTTAAATTGAAGCGCAGATTCTTCAATATAGTTGTTCATTACACTATTAACAACTTCTGCCGCTAAATTCAAATCTGTATGGGAATATGAAATATTGAAAATCTCGCTATATTCAAGACTTTGAAACTTTTCAACCTTCAAATTTCTCATCAACTTTTCTGGTAAAAGAGATTTAGAGTTAATATTACTTAATTTTAATTCTTGGATAACGCGATTTATGATTTTAGGCGAACGAATTTCATCTATTATCAAAGAATTAGAAATATTTTCTCGTAGTACTCCTTTTTTAACAAACAAGTAACCCGTCACTTGACATTTAGAGTTGTCACAAGCAAGTGAAGTACCTGTCATTCCGAAACATAGCAAAATTATTAGTAATTTTTTATTAAGATAACTAGAAATAGACATTTTCCATTTTATGTAAAAAAAATCTATGTAATTATTACTATAATATTACTCAAACTCTAATTTGGAAAAAGCAGCTTCTTTTCATATAGTCAAGCTATTAACCCAATGCACAGAAAACCTCCATTCAAACTTTGGAAGACAGATTTTAGATTTTGGGTTGACAATATCGTTCTGAATATAGGTTTATATCGTTGCCAATGCTAGTAGTCAGGAAAAGTATTTTGTCGAACTAGAAGTATCTTTGACCCGGAAAATATGTCAGATTACTTGAATAAGTACCAAACGTCTGACAGGAAAACCATAATAATGAGAATTTGGGCTACTACTGCTGTGCTAGCTTCTTCTTGGCTAATATTTGGGGTCATAGCTTCTGAGCCAATCAACGCTACTTCTGTTGTAGTACAAAATGCCACGTCATTTCCTACACCAACAAGCCTGAAAAAGATTACTGTTAGTAACGCTGAGTTTGGGTTGAAGAGAGTTGACGCCAAAGGTAACGTTACCATTTTTCAGACAAAAGCAGTGCCACTTCAGCAAGGAAACGCCTACGGTTGGCGAATTAAACTTAAAGATTACCGAGGTGAAGTGAAATGGCGGGAAGTCTTACGTTTACCAAAACCTCCAGAAACTTGGGGTACAGATAACGGTGAAGACTTCTCAATCTCCGCAGATGGTACTACATCTGTAACGCGGCGTACACAATCTGCCCCTGACGGTGTGATTGAGAATTTTTGGACGATCGCTCCTGGCGATCCAGTTGGTAAATATAAAATAGAGGTCTATATTGATGACCGTTTAATTAATACTTTCGAGTTTGAAGTTATTCCAGTCAAGCGGATATGAAAGGGCGTTGGTAGCACAGACGCTATTAATCGCGTCTGTACAAGAGTGAGGAGTTATTCTCCTTGTCTCCCTCATCTCCCCCTATCCCCTTGAGGAGTATCTTAAAGATAGAAGTTTGATTTTTGTTGGGTGGCGATCGTGAATACAGACGAATTCCTACGATTGATGGAAAAACAGCGCCCATGTCCTCAGACATTGCCAAAAGCGCTGCAAGCAATGTGGTACGAAAAGAAAGGTGATTGGAGCAAGGCTCATGAAATAGTTCAAGATGCCAGCGATGCCGATAGTGCTTGGGTTCATGCTTACCTGCACCGCAAAAAGGGCGATTTGAATAATGCGCGTTATTGGTATCAACGCAGTGGCCAGCAAGAGTTTGCTGGAGAGCTAAGCCAAGAATGGGAACAAATAACTTCTATATTGCTGAAAAAGGTCAATGTGATGCATGGATGCTGAGGAATTAAAAAGGCGTTATGCCGCAGGGGAGAGATATTTTCCAGCCCTCAACTTGAGTAGGTACAAGTTTATTGGAGCCTACTTACCTGGGATTAATTTATGGGGATCTGACTTGAGTGGAGCTAATTTAGCTAAAGCCAAACTTTGGGGAGCAGATTTGAGTAGAACTAACTTAGCCAGAGCAAATTTGACTAGGGCGAATTTGAGCGGTGTCAAACTCAATGAAGCGAATCTCCGGGGAGCTAAACTCAAATATGCCAAGTTGTATGGAGCAAATCTGACTGGTGCTTATTATGATGAAACTACCCGGTTTTCTAAAGGTTTTGACCCCGTTAGTCAAAATATGCGAAAGGTGTGACTCCTTCCTCACAGATAAATCTGATTTAATTTAATTCATGCGTCCTCGCCAGAACATTTCGGAAATATTTTCGACTTTCATCCAATTTGAAGCCGATCGCTTCAACTGTTGGGTATATGATGCCAAACTACGGCGCAGTATCCAAAATTGCTTGGTACAAATATCAGAAACGAAACACTCAGAAAATTTTTGGGCAATTTACTGGCATAAGAACTGGCAAAATCAGCCTAACTCTCTAGCTGAAGGTCATATTTCGGCTTATCTCCAAGAAACCTGTTATTGGTCAGCTCAAAGGACAATTCCTCAAATTGCTAGTGTGCAGTGTACCTTGTCTGACTGTTTTCAAATAGCGATCGCCGAAGTACCAAAAATCCTCAAAGCTTGCGATCCTGACCAAAAAGCCACCCTCAAAAGCTACAGCAATGTGGCTTTTGGCAATGTGATTCGTGATGCTTTGCGGCAAAAACAAGAAATAGATTTTTGTAACGATTGGGCATTGCTACTAAAATTGAGCCGCAAGCGACTAGAGGAATCTTTACACAATGCTGGGCTAACAGATGAGACTATTGCCTGTTACTTGTTAGCTTGGAAATGTTTTGTAGATGGTTACATTCTGGGCAAATCTTCACAAGTACGGAAATTGCAAAGACCCAACCAAGATACTTGGGAAGCAATTGCTCAACTCTACAACCGCGATCGCTTAACACAACTTAACCCACTCAGCACAGAATCCAACGCCCAAACTCTAGAAAAATGGCTGCTGTTATCTGCAAAACACGCACGTTCTTATTTATATCCTGTGGTTTCTTCACTCAACGCTCCTAAAACAGGTCAAGCAGATAGTGAATTACAAGATGATTTACCAGACACTACTCAAAATGAATCTTTATTAGCAGATTTAATCGCTAGAGAAGAAGCCGAAACTCAAAAAAATAAACAACAAGAAATCCAGAATTTATTAATTACTACGTTGGGAAAACTGCCTCCGCAATCACAAGAATTGCTGCAATTGTACTATCAACAAGGACTGACTCAACAACAAATTGCCAAACAACAGCAAATCCAGCAATATCAAGTATCGCGGCAATTGGCGAAAACTAGAGAATCTTTATTACTAGCGATCGCCAAATGGAGTCAAGAAACAATGCATATTTCTCCGACTTCCAACGTGGTTAAACATATTAGTGCAGTATTAGAGGAATGGTTACAGAATTATTTCAGTAATTTAGAACCTCAGTCCTCAAAGGAGCAGTAGCCATGTCATCATTTTGTGTTCCACCGACTCAGCTTTGGTTAGAGGTATCTCCTGAACTTCAAAATCAATCTTGGCAGCAAAGCCAATCTAGCGTTAGTCCCCGTAGCCGTTGGAATGTTTTTCTCAATCAAGTATGCGTTAGTACTTTTTTGCCTTGGTTACAAGCAGAATACGTACCAGAAGCTACTATTGATACATTGCCAATAACTTGGGAACTAGTCAACGGCACTGCGATAAATCTTGATACAAAACGCTTGATTTTAATTCCAGATAGAAGCCTAGAAACTAGAGAATTTTCTGTACCCCAAGAATGGATAGATATTCCTCAATGGGCCGGAGATTATTATTTAGCTGTACAAGTTAATCCCGATGGTGAGTGGATGAGAATTTGGGGTTATACTACCCACGAGCAATTAAAAAATCAAGGTAGTTACGATTATCAAGAACGGACTTATTCTTTAGATGCTACTCAAATGATTGAGGATTTAAATGTACTTTGGGTAGTACGTCAACTATATCCTGAAGAACAAACACAAACAGCCATTGCTCCTTTGCCTGTTTTATCAGCTACTCAAGTAGAAAATCTCTGGCAAAGATTAACAAGTCCAACAATTACTAATCCTCGCTTGGAATTGCCCTTTGAAATCTGGGGAGCCTTGTTAAATAACGAAGACTGGCAGCAAAGATTCACACAGAAGCCAGCACTTGTTAACTTGCGCCAGTGGTTCCAAAATATAGTTGCAGATAGCTGGCAAACAATAGAAACCTTCCTGGGTAGACAGCCAGATTTCGCCTTTAGCTTTCGTCAGGTTAACGATGCAGCAGAGCGATCAATCCAGCGAGTTAAGGAAATTGAGTTACCAAATAACAATCAACCTGTAGTGTTAATGTTGACATTGACAGCAGAAATAGATGGTAGAGTAGGAATTCGTGCCCAACTATATCCTAAAGAACGCAATTTATATCTACCTATAAATATTAGTTTGGCATTGATTTCTACTTCCGGAAAAATTGTCCAATCAGTGCAAGCAAGGGAAACAGATAACTCAATTCAACTCAAACGATTTAAATGTCCCCAAAATACGCGCTTTAGTCTTCAGGTTGTTTTAGATGATTTCAACTTTATGGAAGAATTTGAAAGTTAAAAATTGGGTATTAGGAGTGTTGACTGATGACTGTTGACTGATGACTATCAGGACTTACGCAAAATCATCAAAAAACGAACCCCAAAGAAAGCGATGTCTGCGACGGGCTACGTCTACGCAAGCGCAGTGGCGCGGCAAGGCTAAAATAGTGCATCAAATTTAGCTCTTGTGGGGTGGGCATCCTGCCCGCCCGGACGGGTGAGGACACCCATCCCACAATAGTTTACTAATGCACTATTTTAGTCGGGTCACGCGAGTAGTGTGCGTCAAAGCGTGGTTTTGCGTACAAGCTAAGGCGGTATAGCACTTAAAACAGGAAAAGCTCTCACCCAAATCCCCAATTTTTTGATAAATTCGGGATTTATTTGCTTCTAAGCAGAAATTTCAGCGCCTATCTTAGTAAAAGGGACTGGGGGCTGGGGATTAGGGATTGGGGTAGTGGTAATTCGAGGGATGATTTATATTTATTTATTGAACTTTTAATAAAGTAACCTCAAATACGGCATATTTAGCCGTAGTATTACCATCACTACTAAATAAATAAAAATTACAGATTAGTCGGGTGCTACCTGTGCAGATTTCTATTACTTCTGTAATGGAAACGGTTTTGTCCTGTGAAAAATTATTAATGAATTCAAAACTTTTGTATGGAAAGTTTTCCGCTCTACGGTAACGCCATGCCATCATCAAGTGCGCCCAAACTAGAAATTACCTGTTCGCCGCACTTAGTAACCTGGCTGCAAAACCAGTTTATCAGCCTTGCCTTTACTACCTATCAAACCAATCGCCTGTTTTTTATTGGTTGCAATCAGCAAGGCCTAACTGGTGGTAATGGCGCTGATACTTTCCGCTTTGCTTTGGCTGATTCGCCGCTGAATAATTTTGACCGCATCACCGACTTGCAAATCGGCACAGATATTATTGATGGGCCAAATGCTGTCAGCGCGGCAAACCTCGCCGAACTGGGGGCGGTGAGTGGCTTAACCCAAACCGCAATCAGCGCTGTACTGACCAATAGTAGTTTTGTTGCCAACCGTGCTGCCACCTTTAGCTTTGGTAGCCGCACCTTTGTGGCACTGAATAATGACACAGCTGGCTTCTCTACCAGCGATGCTGTAATTGAGATTACCGGGTTTAGCGGTAGTTTGACTTCTTTGGCGATCGCTTAAGTATAAAAGGAACGATCGCACTTTAGGAAACTGCAAGGGCGATCGCTCAAATAAAAACAAGGAAAAGATGAATTGAAATCACTACTATAGGACTAGTATTTAATTTCTGAAAAAATCTAAGTATGTGTAGGGTGTGTTACGGCTTCCGTAACGCACCACCCGAAGGTTTTGGTGCGTTAGCCTACGGCATAACACACCCTACGTATATTTCAAAAATCAAATATGATTCCTATAGATAGATTGTTAAATCAACGTGAGTTAGTGATTAAGTGGCATTGGAAAATAAAAAACAAAGGTAACAGCTGCTATATTGCAGCTTAAATGCTGATTAGCTTAACTCCTAACTCAACACTCAACAGTCATGAGTAAACTGATCGTCCTCAACTTAGGAAAAGGAAACTTACACCAAGGGTTTCCCACGGTCATTGCTCAACTTTGGCAAACGGATACTCCTACTCCCATGCAGTTTACAGGTGGATTACCTGCTGCACCACAACTAGAGCATCTTTATCAACGTTGGCAACAAATGTATACAACTTTGTATGCTAGTTTGGGTTGGCGCAGTGGCAACATTACAGACTTTGAAATTGATGAAGAAGATGTTACTCATATTTCCCAAGCGGAGTTTGACAACCTCTGCCAAGAATTACAACAAAGCCTAAACACATGGCTAAATAGTTCGCTGTTTCTCAATATTGACCGCAAGCTACGTACTCAACTCTCACCAAAAGAAGAAATTCGTTGCATAATTACCGCCGAATCGCCGCAGGTTTTAAAGCTTCCTTGGTGTCTGTGGCATTTTTTTAGTGATTATCCCCAAGCCGAAATTGCTCTGAGTCCGCCAGAATATGCCCGTTCTGTGAAGACGAATCCGAAAAAGAGTAAAGGTAAAGTCAGAATTTTAGCAATTTTAGGCGATCGCCAGGGCATCGATCTCGAAAAAGACCAAAATTTACTGCGGCAATTACCTAATGCCGAACTCAAGTTTTTAGTTGAACCCAATCGTTCCCAACTCACAGAACAGTTATGGGAGTCAGGCTGGGACATTCTTTTTTTTGCAGGGCATAGTTCCAGCCAAGGAAAAGGGCGAATGCTGCTCAATTCTGGCGAAAGTTTAACCATTGACCAATTAAAGTATGGTTTACAAAAGGCGATCGCTCAAGGTTTGCAACTAGCAATTTTTAACTCTTGTGATGGTTTGGGATTAGCCCAAGATTTAGCCGATTTGCATTTACCTCAGGTAATTGTCATGCGCGAACCCGTACCAGACCGGGTAGCACAAGAATTTTTGAAGCACTTTTTGACACTTTTTTCAAGAGAAAAAACTTTATATGCAGCCGTCAGGGAGGCCAGAGAAAGATTACAATCTCTAGAAGATGATTTTCCCTGCGCCACTTGGTTACCTGTGATTTGCCAAAATCCAGCAGAAATTTCCCCCACCTGGCAGGATCTCTGCGGTGGTTGGTTGGGTTTATATCTGCCGCGTCCAAATTTCAGGCAGTTACCAGCAGTTTTTTTAAATAGCTTCAGTGTTACTTTCATTATCGTATTAATACGGTTATTCGGTGGACTGCAACCGCTAGAATTAGAAGCGTTCGACCAGTTAATGCGACTGCGACCAAAAGAACAGCCAGACTCGCGGCTTTTAGTAATAACTATTACCGACCAAGATATTCAAGCCCAGGGACAGGAACCGCGCCAAGGTTCTTTATCTGACAAGTATCTCAATCTCCTACTAACCAAACTCGAACAATATCAGCCAGTGGCTATTGGTCTAGATATATACCGAGATTTTGCAGTAAGTAGTAATCAACCAGAACTAGCCAAGCGGATGCAAAAAAGCGATCGCTTGATTGCAATTTGTAAACGTGCTGACCCCAAATACGACCCCGCAGGTATTTCACCCCCGCCGGAAATACCAGAAACACGACTGGGTTTTAGCGATTTTGTTGAAGACAACGACAGTGTACTCCGCCGTCATTTGTTGGCGATGACTCCCAACCCGATTTCGTCTAGTTGTACTGCGGCTTCTGCCTTTAGCGTGCAGCTAGCATTTATTTATTTAAAAAAACAGGGAATTACAGCTAAATTTACCGAAAATTGGGATTTACAGCTAGGAAATAAAACTTTTCCAGGATTACAAAATCGAACTGGCGGTTATCAGTCCATAGATGCCCAAGGTAGTCAGATTTTACTAAATTACCGTTTTTCGCCCTCCGTGCAAGCGATCGCACCTCAAGTTACCCTCAGCCAAGTCTTGAACGGACAAGTTAACCCAAATGCCCTGAAAAACCGGATTATTCTGATTGGCGTCACCAGTAACAGTAGTAGCGATTACTGGTATACACCAGATGGGAAAAACCCTTCAGAAATTATCCCAGGCGTAATTATTCAGGCACAGATGGTCAGCGAAATACTCAGTGCTGCTTTAGACCAAAGACCCTTGTTATGGGTTTGGAACCAATGGGCCGATATTTGCTGGGTTTGGGGCTGGTCTTTGACAGGTGGTTTACTGGCTTGGTATCTTCGCAAAACAGCTTACCTCACTATTGCTGTGACCGCAGCATTAGCTATTCTGTTTGGACTTTGCTTAATCTTGTTGATTCAAGGCGGCTGGATACCTTTAGTACCACCGATGATTTCTTTGCTACTTAGTAGTACTGTATTTATCTTTATCAGCAAGAAATTCCAGAAATTATAGACAAGCGAAGTGTAGTAATAAATTAGGTGTTAATCCTCAAAAATTAAAAATCCTAATAAGTTACTTTGGCGATCGCTAATTAATTTCTACTATGAAAAAGGTACTTTGGTTTCATACTACCACCCTAATATCTGCCCTGACTTTAAGTATTTTTAACCCACCTTTAAATTTGCATGTACAGGCTCAAACTTTAACACCTACAAACAAAATCACGTATGTTGCACCAAGAGCACAGGAAAAGCCAGGAGAACCCACAGGAAGGCGTAGAGGTGGAGGTAGCCGTGGTTCCTGCAAGCAATATGAAACTCTGACAGCTTTAGTACCCATAAATAAGATAGGAAATAAAGATTTAGTATGGGGACAATCAGCATCTCAAACTCCAACATTTTGGTTTTTTGTACCCGATAAATTAACTCCTAAAATCCCTGTTGAGTTTGTAATTCAAGATGAAGCAGATAATTACGTTTATCATACAAAATTTAATCCATCAGAAACCCAATCAGGAATTTTTCGCGTACCCGTACAACCTACAAAACCCTTAGTAGCTGGTAAATCTTATCGTTGGACTTTTTCGATTTATTGCGATCCTGACAAGCCATCTGCTGCTGTTTATGTCCAAGGTTCAATGACACAAGTCGCTCTCAATCCATCATGGCAAAAACAACTCGCAGCAGCTAAAACACCATTAGAAAAAGCTAGTTTTTTTGCCGAAAATGGTGTTTGGTATGATGCTTTAACCAGTTTAGGAGAAAGTTTACAAAATACTAAACAAAAAGATCCAAAAATTATATCAGCTTGGAGCGAACTACTCAAGCAAGTTGATTTAGTTCAGGTTGATACAGATGCGATCGCAACTTGTTGTATTTCTAAATAATATGATGTCCACTTGATGCATAAGTCCTATATTCTAATACAATTCAGTTCAGCATAAAATTATTCATGTAGAGACGCGATTCATCGCGTCTAAAAAACCAGTTTTTTGCCAATAAACCTTAACCCAAGCCTATTGTCCTATATTCAAAGGACGATACACCCATCTTAAAAATTACTACTTTCTTGAGCTTGGTAATTTTTCACAACATTAAAACAGCCCTAGCAGTTTTGCTAGGGCTAATTTTTATTGATTATCGCATCAATTCTAATTGATTACAGTTGTTTACCGTTGAATAAACCTTCAACTTTCTTGTTGGGATAGGCTTTCTTATTATCTTCT